>NZ_JBPEHH010000002.1:0-152353 GCF_054177595.1 Haladaptatus ordinarius
CTACCGTGTATTCCGCCAAGCGCGGGTAATAACAACGACACAGGATCCAGTCATCCGCTTTGCGTTCGTCTTGGTTGGATTCTTGTTGGAGAACCTCTGGCTTGTGCTTCGATGGGCGGTCGTCGCCCGCCCACGGCGGGGCGGGCGCGACCTGCCCGAGGAATTCACCTTCAAGACCTTCTCTGACTGGATCAGACACGCATTAGAGGAAGAGTTAGAGCGGAGTTGGGAAATCAAGATGAACGGCGTCGGTGTGCCAGAAACGTACGCATCGGCCGCGGGCTGACGCCAGCCCGCGGCCTTGGGCAGGCACCTGACGAGCAACAGCATTCGTCTAGAACGGCGTATCTCAGCTTTCTCGGTTCGGTTCTCTCCATCTGTGGACTCTAGTTCTCCTTCACTCAGCTACTACACCAGCGTTCACTCTGGTCATCCGTGACTCAGCACAGCTCACGAAGCGACGCTCGGGAAGTACCGACAGTCCTCTTTGTCAGGTAGAAAGACCTCGTTGACACTCTCTCTGCTGACCATGCTGGGGAAGGCTACGAACTCCAGTCATGAAAAAGTATTCACCGCTACAGATGAGCGATCGTCGAAAACACGGCAGTCGTGCTCGTCGCAGTCGCGCTCGTTCTTTCCACCGGAGGAGTCGTCTACGCGGTTCAACTCCGGTCCGTGCGCCGACGGACGAAAAAATCACCCATCGAAACGCTTCAGGAGACGGTAGCGGGCCACAATCGGGTCGCACTCGTCGTTCCCGAGAGCGCGAGTATCGACTCGCTCGCCGCCGCAGTCGGCGTGCAGGCTCTCTGTAAGGACTGGGGCGTCGCGGGACGAATCGCCGCAGAAGGAGACGTAACCGGCGAGGACAGCAAGGCGTTTTGCAACATCTTCGACATCGACCTGACGGTGATCGACGAAGGTGGGAAAGGCCTACCGGACTGCGACGCCGCCATCGCCATCGGCGGGGGCGGTGCGGTTCCGCGTCTGTCGAACAATCCGCCGGTCGTCGGCGTCATCCGCCACCGACCGACGGCCGAGGAGAACATTTTGTCCATCACGCGCCCGGACGACGGTGCCACCTCGACCGTCGTGACCGAACTCGTCCGCGAGGCCGGTCTCATCCCCGACCAGCGCGTGGCGACGGCGCTCCTCTACGGCGTCCGTGCCGGAACGCGGGAATTCCGCCGTGCCAACGGGCCGAACGACTACGACGCTGCCGGATTTCTCCGCGCGTACGCCGACCTCGGGCGCATCGAGGCGTTGCGGTCGCCCGGCGTCAGCAGCGATACCTTCGACCTACTCGGCGAAGCCATCGCCAACCGGGAGCGCCGGGCGAGTTTCGCCGTGGCGAACGTCGGCACCGTTCCCTCCGTAAGCGCACTGGAAGAGGCCGCAGACTCCCTGCTCCGACTCGAAGGCGTCTCGACGGCGGCGGTGTTCGGACTCCACGAAGAGACCATCGTCATCTCGTGCCGGGCAGAGGACGTTCGAACCAGTGCGGTCGACATCCTCGGCGGGGCGTTCGACGCCAGCGAGACGACCGGCGGGAACACGGACGCCGCGACGGCGCGCGTCTCGCTCGGTATCTTCGCGCAGGTCGACGGGCAACACACGACGACGCTGGATTCGCTCACCGACGCGAGTACCCGAAAAGCACTGTTCACCGCCTTTGAGAGTTCGTAAGAGAGATACTTGAGAGGTCGTAGCATGGAAACGAAGGTTCTTGTAGCCGCCTGTGGTAGGGCGGCGTATGGGTCTATTCGATAAGCTTCGTGGAGGCGACGACCCCCGGGTAGCCTTCTTCGGCATCGACGGCGTGCCGTATAGCTTTCTCAAGGACAACGCCTCGGAGTTTCCCAACATCGCATCGCTGGCGAGCGAAGGAAGCGCCGGCGCGATAGACAGCATCGTCCCCCCCGAATCCTCGGCCTGCTGGCCAGCACTCACGACGGGCGTCAACCCCGGCGAGACGGGTGTCTACGGGTTCCAGGACCGGGAAGTCGGCTCGTACGACACGTACGTTCCGATGGGTCGGGACGTGCAAGCGACGCGCATCTGGGACCGCGTGACCGACGCGGGTCGGAACGCGACGGTGATGAACGTCCCCGTCACCTTCCCACCCCAGCGTAACGTCCAGCGGATGGTCTCCGGGTTCCTCTCGCCCGGCGTCGACAAGGCGTCGTACCCCGACGAGATGCGCGACTACCTGGAGTCGACCGACTACCGCATCGACGCGAACGCGAAGCTCGGTCACCAGGAGGACAAATCCGAGTTCTTAGAGAACGCCCACGCGACGCTCGAAGCGCGCTACGAAGCGTTCCGCCACTACATCGACCAGGACGACTGGGACCTGTTTTTCGGCGTGTTCATGACCACCGACCGAGTGAACCACTTCCTCTACAAGCATTACGAAGAAGACGGCGATTACAAACAGGAGTTCATCGACTTCTACAAGAAGGTCGACGAATACCTCGGCAAACTCCGCGACGCGCTGGCCGACGACGTGACGATGGTCGTCGCCAGCGACCACGGGTTCACCAGCCTCGACTACGAGGTGCACTTCAACCAGTGGCTCGCAGACGAGGGCTGGCTCTCCTACGAGGACGACGACCACGAGGAACTCGGCGACATCGACGACGACACCGTGGCGTACTCGCTCATCCCCGGTCGATTCTACATCAACCTCGAAGGGCGCGAACCGCGCGGAAGCGTCCCCGAGAGTGAGTACGAGGCGAAACGCGCCGAACTCAAGGAGAAACTCGAGAACCTCGAAGGGCCGAACGGGAAGAAGGTGTGTGCCCGCGTGGTCGAGAAAGAAGAGGCCTTCCGCGGCGACCACGAGGACATCGCGCCCGACCTCGTCGCCATCCCCAACTACGGCTTCGACCTCAAGGCCGGATTCAAGGGCCACGACGACGTGTTCGGCGTCGGCCCGCGCAACGGGATGCACAGCTTCGACAACGCCTCCCTGTTCGTGGACGACCCCGACGTGACCATCGGCGAGGGCGTCGACCTGTTCGACATCGCGCCGACCATCCTCGACCTGATGGAAATCGACTACCCCGCGAGCGAACTCGACGGGCGTAGTCTGGCCTGAGCTGGACAGTTCATTTTTCGGCGGTCGCAACGCTGGCAGGCGATTGTGACCTGTTACTCCATTTTCGAGGCCATAGCCTCGCCCTTTAGGGAAATACGACTTATATGTTACTCAATCACCATTAACGGTGGTATAGCCCGATATTCTACTACCTTCACTTTCACTCCGCATGGTGCAGTGTGAAGTAACCACATCACCATAGGTTACGTATGGGGGAACAGGTCGTCACGCGTACCTATCGCGCCCGTATCTGCAACTACTCGCAGGTGCGCGACGACCTCGATTCGCTCGGAATAGCCGCCAGCAAGCTTTGGAATGTCGCCCGATGGACGGCAGGGCGCGTTTGGGATGCTTACGGTCAGATTCCCAACGCGAACGCGCTTATGACGTACCTCAAGAACCACGAACGCTACGCCGACCTCCATTCTCAGTCGAGTCAGCGAGTTCTTCAAGAACTCGGTGAGGCGTTCACCAGTTGGTACGGCAAGCGCAAAAACGGGGACGAAAACGCGAATCCACCAGGCTACCGCAAACACGGCGATGACCATCCGCGTTCAACGGTCACGTTCAAGACAGCAGGGTTCAAACACGACGTCGAGAATAAGCGTGTTCGTCTCTCGAAAGGTAAGAACCTCAAAAACGGCTGGAGTGACTTCACTCTCTGCGAGTACGACGTTATCGGCCCGGCTAACCGAGCCGTCGAAAGCGTCCAGCAGGTTCGCGCAGTGTACGAACACGGCGTCTGGCGATTGCACTTCATCTGTCGCGTCGAGATCGACGAAGACGAGTCGCCCGGCGACCGTATTGCCGGCATCGACCTCGGTATTTGCAACCTCGCCACCGTCTCATTCGGCAACGAAGCTGTATTGTATCCCGGTGGGGCGCTCAAAGAGGATGAATACTACTTCGCCAAGAAACGCGCCGAGACGGACGACTCATCCTCGCGCGAAGCCAACCGTCTCGACAAGAAACGCACTGACCGTCGGACGCACTTCTTGCACTCACTGTCGAAGGACATCGTTGCTGAGTGTGTCGAACGCAACGTCGGGACGATTGTCGTGGGCGACCTCGGCGGTATCCGCGACGACGAGAACGGTGACGCTCGCGACTGGGGCGACCACGGCAACCTCAACCTCCACGGATGGGCGTTCGAACGCTTCACGACAATGCTCGAATACAAAGCCGAAGTGCGCGGTGTCGAAGTCGTCACAAAGTCCGAGAGTGGGACGTCGAAAACGTGTTCGGTGTGCGGTCGGTCTGAGAAGCGACAGCGTGTCGAACGCGGGCTGTACGTCTGCAGATGCGGGTTCGTTGGCAACGCTGACTGCAACGGGGCGGAGAACATCAGACAAAAGGTACTCCCAAATCCCGCCACGGATGGCGGCGATAGGGATAACGGCTGGTTGGCACAGCCAGCGATTCGCCTGTTCGACCGTAACGAGGGTAGTTTTGCCCCGCGAGAACAGGTCACGGGTTGCAAACCGTAATATCCCAAATGCGGTCGGGAATCCTCGCCCTGAAGGGCGGGGAGGATGTCAACGTCGAATCACAATTCCTGGATGATGACGGACCGAGTCGGAACCGCGCTGGTCATCGTCTCGGCGGTGGGCTTTGGCACCCTCGGCATCTTCGGCAAGCTCGCTGCGGAGGCGGGGCTGTCGATTCCGACGGTCCTCTTCTTTCGATTCTTCCTCGCCACCGTGCTCGTCTGGACTGGGCTCGCGGTTCGCGGCCGGCTCACCCGCTTTTCGGGACACAACCTGCTCGTCGGGCTGGGTCTCGGCGCGTTCGGCTACGCCCTGATGAGCGGGCTGTACTTCTGGGGGCTCGCGTTCATGACCGCCGGTCTCGTCGGCATCTTACTCTACACCTATCCCGTCTTCGTCGTCGCTATCTCGGCGCTCGTCCTGGACGAACGCGTGACCCGCCGAACCGGCGCGGCGCTCGTCCTCGCGCTGACCGGCGTCGCGCTCATCACGGGTGGCGACCCGGCGGGAGCCGACCTCCGCGGTATCGTCGTCGTCCTCGGAGCCGCCGTGGTGTACGCCAGCTACATCACCGCGAGCAGGGTCGCACTAGACGCCGTGCCGGCAGACCAGCTCACCGCCCACGTCCTCCCGGCGGCGGCCTGCGCGTACTTCGCCTTCGGGGCGACCACCGGAACCATCTCGATGCCGGCGACGACCACCGAGTGGTCGGTCATCGTGGCTATCGCCGTGGTCGCGACAGCGTTGCCCATCTTCACCTTCTTCGCCGGTCTGGAGCGAATCGGTGCGAGTCGCGCGAGCATCGTCAGCACCATCGAACCCGTCATCACACTACTCCTCGGTGCCGCCATCCTCGCCGAACCGATAACGCCCGTGACCGTCGCCGGTGGCGGGCTGGTGCTCGCTGGCGTGTTGCTCGTGCAGGTCGAGTGACCCGAAAAAGACGCGACAGCCCACCCTCAGACCGAATCCGGTTTCTCGTGCACGACGAGTTCCACGTCGCGCGGTTCGCCCTCCAGGTCGGCGACGATTCGCTCGACGACGGTCTCGGCCTCCCGAAGCACGATGGGTTTCACCTTGTTTACGACCCAGCCGAGCGAGACGAACATCGGCAAATCGAGCATGCTGGAGTCGGCCGAATCCGCGTCGAACTGGATGACGAGCCACACCCGTGAGGCCGTCTCCTTTCCCTCCGGTGCCTCCTCGGGCACCTCCTCGACTCGCCAGTGGCCGTGGGCGTGCAAATCCTTGATTATCCGCCAGTCGATGCGCTTTGGCGGGTCGAGGTCGGTCACCTCCGACCGGACGGTGTACTGGAGTTTCCACCACTTGAGGTGGATGTCGTACTCCGTTCCGCGCCTGCCGTCGCCCTTCCGCGTGACGCCGGTGAGATGTTTCGAGTAGTTCGCGTAGCCCGGAAAGTCGATGAGAAACTCGTAGGCCTCTTCCGGCGGCACGTAGACGACGGTGCTGAGTTCGACGCTATCCACGCCGTTCAGTTTTGCGTGGCTGAAAGTAAGCATTCCGGCGGACAGGTCGGGGATGCGGTGGGGTGTCATCGGCCTCCTCCGCTCAAAAAACGACGGTTCGTGCCCGCCGTGGAACGGCGATTCGAGTCGATACCGTCCGACGAGGTTGCATTTGCCGGTAGAACCCTTTCAACCCTCCCGCGGAAAGAACACGGTATGGCAGAATCAACAGAGGAGTTCTCGTGCGAACAGTGCAACGAGTCGTTCGAAAAGCGAGAGCAGTTGAACGAACACATGAAGGAAGCCCACGGAGTCGCTCCGAACGAAGCCAGTGAGGATGCCGCCGCGGCCGGTTCGGATGCGAGTGGGTCGACTGGCTCTATCACCGAGGAGACGAACGATTCGCCGTCCGCGGCGGAGCCATCCGAGGCGGCGGGCCCATCCGAAAGCGACGCGGACGTCCGTCCCGAATCGGACGACGCTACCGACGAAGACGAGTCCTGAAAAACTCCGTCCGTTCTCTTCTGCTCTGCGCGCCAACACCACCAGTTTATACTACACTACCCGCTACCTTCGACCATGACACGGTACGACGTACTCATCGTGGGTGGTGGCGTCGCCGGACTCTCCGTTGGCGTCTTCACCGCCCGTGCAGACCTCGACACCCTGGTCGTGAACGACGGCGTCTCCATCCTCCAGCGGAACGCGATCCTCGAGAACTTCCCCGGCTTCCCCGCCGGAATCGACTCGCGGCTGTTCTGTCTCATGCTCGAAGAGCAGGCCGAACGCGCGGGCTGCGCGCGACTCGACACCGCCGTCTCGGACGTCCGTCACGCGGACGAGAGTGCGGGCGAGAGGGGCCGCTTTTTGGTCGAAACCGACGCGGAGACCATCGAAGCCGAACGAGTCGTCGCAGCCTCGTGGTCGAACTCGGAGTACCTCGAGGGACTCGGCCTCGACTTCGAGCAGTCCGGAAGCAAGCAGTTCGTCTCGGTAGACGATACGGGTCGAACCGGCGTCGACGGCCTCTACGCCGCCGGGCGACTCGCGGAGCAGTACCACCAGGCCATCGTCGCGGCGGGCCACGGTTCGCAGGTCGGCATCACCGTCGTCCACGACGCAGACCCCGAGTTCTACCACGACTGGGTCGCGCCGAAGGGCTATTTCACTAACCGCGACCGGGAGGTACCGGTCGGATGCGAGGAGATTTCGGAGGACGAGCGCCAGCGCCGCGCACGCCGGGCACACGACCGACTTCGAAAGTACGTCGAAGAGTGGGAAGACGAGACGCCCGTCCCGCATCCGAGTTTCGTCGAGAAGATGGACTGAACGTGGACAACGTCCTGGTTTTGCGTATCTGCTCGAACGAACGTGGAAACCGTCGGCACGCGGGAGTGAACGACTCGGACGAGGTTCGCTCGTCCGACGTGCGGGAGGAGGGTGGGGAGGACGAGGTGCGGTTGCGGTACGAGGAGTCGGCATCGGCTATGGTCACTGAAGTGACATCCTCCTCGCCGTAAACGGTGAGGCTTCCCGTTCGCACTGATGTGTGTCGTCTATAACATCAAGCGAGCCGTGAAGCAGTGAACTCCGCTGCCGTATGGCGATTCAACACAGCCCCTGACTGCCATTGACGGTGGTTTGTATCGGGGCTGTCGGATTCACTCCCGCCGTAAACGGCGGGATTCTCTCCTTGGAGAAAGATAGATGCTGCGAGTGGGAGCTAGCTACTGTCGACTCCCATCGTACCGCCACCGCCCCGCACCGCGCCACACCCTCCCCGACCGATTGCGTTTCTCACTCCGGGAGAGTTCGCTCTTCCGTGCTCTCGCTCGCTTCGCTCACGAAGACCTCGCACGCTGTCGGCACAGCGCGCCGTGTCGTTCGTCCCCAATTCGGACCAGTATCAAATCCGCCCCACCGATTCGATTCAGTGTCCACCCGACGATAGGTGAAGACCGACAATGCCGACGACGATGAGGCCGATGAACGCCACGCGGAGCAGGTCGGCGGGTTCGTCGAAGAGCACGACGCCGAGCGTCGCGGTGCCGACCGCGCCGATTCCCGTCCAGACCGCGTAGGCGGTGCCGACGGGAAGCGTCTCGATGGCCTTCGCCAGCAGCACCATGCTGACGACGAGGGCGACGACCGTCGCCACCGAGGGCCAGAACTTCGAGAAGCCGTCCGAGTACTCCAGTCCGATAGCCCACGCGACCTCGAACACCCCGGCGACGACGAGTATCTTCCACGACATCGCTCTCTCCTCTCGCAGGACGAACGGTATGCCTTGCGTTTCACACCGTCCGTGAAACGCAAACGAGTCGGCCCGCCCGACGCACTCGACGCGAGAGCCGAACCCGTGACTTTTTATCGGATTCCGCACCCAATAGCGGGTAATGCTCACCGGAGTGAACGTGGCGCTGGGGGTGACGGGTAGTATCGCGGCGGTGAAGGTCGTCGAGTTGGCACACGAGTTGCGTCGACGCGGCGCGAACGTCCGGGCAGTGATGTCGTCGAGTGCGCAGGGAATCGTCCACCCCTGGGCAGTCGAGTTCGCGACCGACAACCCCGTCGTCACCGAGATAACGGGGAAGGTCGAACACGTCGAACTCTGTGGCCGCGAGGGGTGGGCCGACGTGTTCTGTATCGCCCCGGCCACGGCGAACACGGTCGGGAAGATAGCGAGTGCGGTCGACGACACGCCGGTAACGACCTGCGCGACGACGGCACTCGGTGCGGAGGTTCCCATCGTCGTCGCACCCGCCATGCACGAACCGATGTACGACCACCCGGGCGTGTTAGACGCCATCGAGCGCGTGGGGTCGTGGGGCGTCGAGTTCGTCGAGCCGAGACTGGAAGAGGGCAAAGCGAAGGTAGCCACGGAAGACACGATTGCGCTCGAAATCGCTCGGGCGACGGGTCCCACCCCGCTCGCCGGGAAGAGCGTCGTCGTCACCAGCGGAGCGACCAGCGAACCCATCGACCCGGTGCGAGTCCTGACCAGTCGCGCGTCGGGGAAGACGGGACGGGCCGTCGCTCGCGCGTGCTACGTCTACGGCGCGAACGTCGCGCTCGTCCACAACGCGCCGGACGTTCCCTACGCGACGGGAGTTCGGGTCGAGACGGCAGGAGAGATGGCAGAGGCCGTCAGCGACCTCGTAACGGCGTTTCCGGCCGACGCGCTCGTCTCGGCGGCGGCAATCAGCGACTACACCGCCGACGCGGCGGACGAGAAGATTCGCTCCGGCCAGGACCTCTCGCTCGACCTGCATTCGACGCCGAAACTCATCGACGAGGTTCGAGACGACCATCCCGACCTCCCCATCGTCGGATTCAAAGCCGAGACGAGCGGTGACGACGAGGCGATGGTGGCCGCCGCCCGCGAGACGCTCGAACGGGCAGACTGCTCGTTCGTCGTCGCGAACGACGCGAGCGTGATGGGCGAAGACGAGACCCGAACCCTGTTCGTCCGCGAGAACAGCGTTCGTCAGTACAGCGGAACCAAGACGGAGCTCGGATTGCGAGTCGCAGCGGAACTCGCAGACGAGATGGCCGAGAACTGAGCGTTCGCATCCGACACCACAATTTTTAGCTGTTCGAATGAGATACTATCCGGAACGATGTCACGTTTGACCACCCGCCTCACGGCCGTCCTCGGAATCGCCACGCCAATCGTCCAGGCACCGATCGGGAGTGCAACCTGTCCCGCGCTCGTGGCGAGCGCCGCCGACGGTGGTGCTCTCGGAATGCTGGCAGTGACCTGGCGAGACGAAGCGACGACCCGCGAACTACTCGCCGAAACGAAAACCCGTACCGATGGTGCGTTCGGCGTGAACGTCGTCGTCGATTCGAACGCGAACGAACTCCCGGCGGACAGGCACGTCGGCATTTGTCTCGAAGAAGGCGTCGAGATATTCTCTTTCTCGTTCGGCGACGCCGCCCCCTTCGTAGAGCGTATCCACGCCCACGGCGGAGTGGTTTTTCAATCGGTCGGCAGTGCCGAAGAGGCCCGCAAAGCAGTGAGAGACGGGGTCGACGTCGTCGTTGCACAGGGATGGGAAGCAGGTGGACACGTCCAGAGCGAGGTCGCGACGATGCCGCTCGTCCCGCGAGTCGCGGACGCAGTTCCCGAAACGCCGGTCGTCGCCGCCGGCGGCATCGCGGACGGTCGGGGTATCGCTGCCGTCCTCTCGCTCGGCGCGGACGGTGCGTGGCTCGGAACGCGATTTCTCGCGACGGAGGAGGCGCGGGTCCATCGACTCTACCGTCGGCGGGTTCTCGAAGCGGAGGAAACCGAAACCACCTATTCTACCCTGTTCGACGAGGGATGGCCGAGCGTTCCCCACCGAGTTATCGAGAACTCGACCGTCACCGAGTGGAACACGGCAGGCCGTCCCGAAACCGACCGCCCGGGGTCGGGTGAGGTCGTCGCGACGTCCGAAGATGGCGAACCGGTCTACTGATACGAAGATTCACTCGCAGTGCCCGAAATGGAAGGAGACGTCGAAGCCCTTCCACTGTACGCCGGCCAGAGCGTCGGATTGACCCGGGAGGTTCGACCGGCGAACGAACTCGTTGCGACCCTCGTCGACGAAACGACGGCTGCTCTCGAACGGGCGAACGGCTGTCTGACGGCAGTCGAGTGAACGTCGCAGTCACTCGTCGGGCCACTCGGTGTCGCCGAAGAACTCGATGCCCATCTTCTGGGCCGACCTCGATATCATGTGGGCACCGGTCGGGGCGGTGAGAAAGAGGAAGATGATGCCGACCAGCGACGTCAGACCTGCTCCCTGCGGGCCGAAGTGGACGAACCCGGCGAGAAAGAGCGAGGCCGCACCGAGCGTCGTCGCCTTGCTGGTGGCGTGCATCCGGTTGTACACGTCCGGGAGCCGGAGGAGGCCGACCGTTCCGACGACGAGGAAGAAACTCCCGACGACGACGAGCAGTGCGACGACGAGTTGTTGGACGGTACTCATTCGATGATGTCCCCCTCGATGACGTACTGTGAGACCGCTATCGTGCTGATGAACCCGATGATAGCGAGCACGAGGCTCACCGTGACGAACAGGCCTTCGCCGGTAACGAGCGCGTACAGGACCGCGATGGCGACGACGTTCGTTCCGATGGTGTCGAGCGCCACGACCCGGTCTGGAACCGTCGGCCCTCGGATGACGCGGTAGCCCGCGAGCAGTGTGAGTCCGCTGGCGAGTATCAGACCCGCCTGAAAGACGAGAGCCAGGGTGCCGTCAGTCGCCACGTTCGACACCTCCCTCGACCGATTCGCCCTCGGCGTGGGCGGGCGGCATTTCGGGCACCGGGTCGCCGGGTTTGTGCTCCTCGTCGAAGATGACGAGGGCGTAATCTTCCCACGTCCGAATCGGTTCGACGATGGATTCGGGGTCGCGGGCGTCGATGCTGTGAACGTACAGTGAGTTGGTTTCCTCGTCGTAATCCATGGTCAGAGTCCCAGGTGTGAGCGTGATGCTGTTGGCGATGGTCGTTATCGCCGCGTCGCTCTGGACGCGAAGCGGGACGACGACGACGCCGGGCTGTATCGGCATGCCCGGCGCGAGAACGCGATAGGCCACGTCGATATTCGCCGTCAGGAGTTCCTTGAGGAAGACGACGACGTACAACAGCGCGTACGGTGCCGCCTGCAGGTTCCGGACGACGTCCGTCTTCGGCGTGTAAAAGCGCCGGAAGGCGAAAGCGATGAACAGGCCGAACGAGAGGCCGATGAGGAACTCCCCGAGGATAGCCACCGGGTCGAGTTCGACGCCGCGGACGAACAGCCAGAGGACGGCGAGCACGAGACCGATGGCGGGCCACTTTCTCACGCCGAACCACCTCCCAGAACCGCGCCGACGTACCCCTGTGAATCGGTCGCCGCCCGCGCTGCGGATTCGGCGGCCTGGAACACCGGGTCGAAGCCGATTCCGGCCAGCAAGACGAGCACCGCGAGTGTGGCGACGACGACCACGCCGACCGGGCGACCACCCTGTTCGACCATTGTACTCTCTGTTCCCCAGAAGCCGCGATTCCACGCTCTGGTGAAGTACGCGATGGTCAGGATAGCGCCGACCAGCGCGAACGCGAGCGCCACCGTCGCCCCGGCCCGGCCTGCCACGTCAAAGACGAGGAACTTACCGAAGAAGCCCGAGAGGGGCGGAATGCCGATGAGCGAGAGCGCGCCGACGAAGAAGACGCCCGACAGGACGGGGTCTTTCCGCGTCAGTCCGCCGAGGTCGGCGAAGCGAATCGAGCCGACCGACGAGAACACCGACCCCGAGACGAGGAACAGGAGCCCTTTCGCCAGCGCGTGGTTCAGCGCGTAGACGAGCGCCGCCGTGATGGCGAGCGTCCGAACCTGCGGAACGGTCGCGCCGATGGCGAGGGGGAGGATGATGAAGCCCACTTGCCCGATGCTCGAATAGGCCAGTAAGCCATCGATGTCCTCCCTGCTGACTGCGCCGAGACCGCCGAGCAGGATGCTCGCGCCCGCCATGACGAACATGATGGGTCCGAAGAAGGCGAGCGCGGAGGTTCCGCCGAATCCGGCGAGTCCGAGTCCGCCGGGAATCCGTAGCTCCGCGAAGACGGTGAAGTAGAGGCGGATGATGGCGTAGACGCCCACTTTCTTTACGACGCCCGCGAGCACCGCGGAGACCGGCGCTGGCGCGGCGCGGTACGCCGCAGGCACCCAGAACTGGAAGGGTGCGATACCGGCTTTCAGCGCGAAGACGGCGAAGAGGAGCGCCGACAGCCCGAGAACGGGCAACGGGGAGATGTTCCCCGACCCCGTGGCCAGTCGTTGTGCGAGCTGGGCCATGTTGAGCGTCCCCGTCGTGGCGTAGATGCCGCCGATGGCGAGGAGCATGACCGCGCTCCCGATGAGGTTGAGCACGACGTAGTGGAGCGCCGCGCGGGTGTGCTGTGGCCCGCTGTAGAAGACGACGAGGACGTAACTCGACATGAGCATCACCTCGAACCAGACGAACAGGTTGAAGATGTCGCCCGTGAGGAACGACCCCGTCACACCGACCAGCATGAAGTGATAGAGCGGGTGATACGAGAGGCGCTGGCCGAACTCGTCTACGTACCGAACCGAGAACACCAGCGCGGCCAGCGAGACGACCGCCCCCAGCGCGAGCATGAACACCGACAGCGAGTCGGCGACCAGCGTGATGCCGAAGGGAGCCTGCCAGTTACCGAGCTGGTACGGAAGGACGTGCGACGCGCCGAGCGGTTCCACGTCGGCCCAGAGTGCCGCCACTGCGAAGACGTAGGCGATACCCCCGAGCAGGCTCACGCCGCGCTGGACGTTCTGGAATCGCCGGGCGAGCAGCGTCAGTATCGCCGTCACGAGCGCGACGAGCAACGGTGCGATGACGAGTTGATTCATACCGACTCACCCAGTTCGTTCATGTCGATGGTCCCGTGTTCTTCGTAGACGCGATACGTCAGGACGAGCGCGAAAGCGGTCGTCCCGAAACCGATGACGATGGCGGTCAGGACGAGCGCCTGGACGAGCGGGTCGGTGACGGCGTGTCCCCCACCGTGGCCGCCGCCGTGTGAGAGGATGGGGACACTGCCAGCCAGTCCACCCATCGTGACGAGATAGACGTTGGCCGCCTGGCTGATGATGGAGACGCCCCACACGACCCGCACCACGTCCCGGCGCAGGACGAGGTAGGTGCCGAGCGCGAACAGGAAGCCGAGGACGGCGGCGAGCGTGAACTGCGTCATTCGGCACCCACCACCGAGAGAATCGTGAGCAGAGCGCCAACGACGACAAGGTAGACCCCCGTGTCGAACGCGATCGCGCTCGCTACCTCGAAGTGCGGGTAGAGCGGGATGTGCTCGAGGTAGACGAACGTCTGGTCGAGATAGCCTCGGCCGAACGCGATCGACACCAGTCCGCTTCCCGCCGCGAGTGCGAGTCCGAGCGCGAACATCGCCCGGTAGTTCTCGACGATTCCGTGCTGGAGGTGTTCGACTGGGCCGCGAACCATCCGGTGGAACAACTCGTCTTCGAGGTAGTCCAGCCCGTAGACGATGTAGATGAGGGCGAACGCCGTCGTCGTCAGGACGCCCGCGATGAACCCGCCACCGGGGAGGTTGTGCCCCTGCAACATCAGCGCCACCGCGGTGACGAAAATGAGTGGAACCACCGTGCGCGTGACGGTGCGGGTGATGACGGTCGTCATTGTGTCTCACCTCGCTCCCGCATCGCGATGAGTGTCAACACCGAGAGGGCGGCCATGGCGACGACCGAGATTTCGCCCATCGTATCGAAACCACGGTAGTCCACGAGAATGATGTTGACGATGTTGGTACCGCCTGCCTGGTCGATGGTCACCTGCGGGTCTTTGAAATACGACGCGATGGAGTCCGGGTGTGCCTGCGTCGTGAGCAATACCGTGACGAAGACGGTCGCACCGACCGCGACCGAGAGCACGCCATCACGCACCACTCGACTCGTTCGTGGCTCGCCGTAGAACGTCGGGAGACGGTCCAGGACGAGCAGGAAGATGACGAGTGCGAGCGTCTCGACCACGAGTTGCGTGAGCGCGAGGTCGGGTGCGTCGGCCAGCACGTAGAACAGGGCGACCATGAACCCCAGAATCGAGAGGGTCAGCACGCCTGCCACGTGGGACGGGGCGATGCTCACCGCGACCGCTCCCACCACCGCGACCAGCAAGACGAGCAGAATGGGGACGGTCATGTTCGGGTTCAGCCCATCGAACGCCGGGAGCGAAACGCCGGCCGCGACGTAACCGCCAAGCGCGAGCGCGGTGACGGCCGCGAGCGTCCACGTCGCGTAGGTTCGGAGCAGGCCGGTCTGGACGCGCGGGACCATCGCGACGCTCGCGTCGTTCAGGCCGTCGACGGTATTGTCGTACCACCAGTTGGCACGGAGCGCGTCGACGGAGAGCAGCCGGTTTATGCCGTCGTGCAGACGGTCGTAGAACGGGTAGGCCGCCACGCCGAGCGCGATAGTCGTCGCGCTCATGATGACGTAGGGAGTGACGTGCGTCGGCAGTTTGTAGGAGAACGCCTCGTGATGTGCGCCCGGCGGGAGGACGCTCTCGACGACCAGCGTGACGAACTGGTCGAGGGGCGCGATGTGGATGCCGAACGTCGAGGTGATGCCGCCGAGTCCGATGAGCGCCGCGATGGTGCCGAGGATGGCGGGCGGCACGAGCATCACCGCGGGCGGGCGGTGGACGTGCCCGAGACCTTTCGGTTTCTCACCGAAAAAGAGCATCATGAACTTGACCGAGTAGAGGAACGTGAAGACGCTCCCGAAGACGGCCACGACGGGGTAGAGCCACGCGAGGCCGCCCGTGGCTTCCGCCGCGTGGTAGGCCGCCTCGAACAGGAACTCCTTGGAGTAGAAGCCGTTGAAAGGTGGCACGCCGGCCATCCCGAGTGCGGCGACGACGGTGATGGCCGCAGTGATGGGGAGGTCGTGGCGCAGACCGCCGAGGTGTTTTATCTTCCGCGTGCCCGCCTCGTGCGCGATGATTCCCGCGACGAGGAACAGTGCGGCCTTGAACAACGCGTGATTCAGGATGTGGAACACACCCGTCTCGGCACCGAGTTCGGAGGCGAAGCCGAAGCCGGCGACGATGAGTCCGAGGTGGCTCGCCGTCGAGTAGGCCAGCAGTTCCTTGATGTCGGTGGCGGCGACGGCAAGGATGGCCGCGACGGTCATCGTGGCGAGACCGAGAACGGTAAAGAGCACCGACCACTCGGGGATGCCGTGTGCCCCCTCCGGCAGGAGAATCGGACGAAACCGACCGACGAGATAGACCCCCGCCTTGACCATCGTGGCGGAGTGGAGGAACGCGGAGACGGGCGTCGGGGCTTCCATCGCGTTGGGAAGCCAGATGTGGAGTGGCACCTGCGCCGACTTGGCCGCCGCGCCGACAGCGACGAGCGAGAGAACCGGCAGGAGCATTCCGGCGGTCTCCAGTTGGTGGTGGACCTCGCCGGGGCGTTCGAGCATCGCCGCGAGGTCGAACGTCCCCGTCACGTCGTGGAGCAACAGGAAGCCGACGAGCATAAAGAGGCCGCCTGCGACGGTGATGAGCATCGACTTCCGGGCGGCGTACTGCGAGGACCGCTGGTCGGTGTAGTGGCCGATGAGGATGAACGAGGAGAGACTCGTCAGTTCCCAGAAGACGAACAGGGAGACGAGGTCGGCCGCGAAGGCCACCCCGAGCATCGACCCCATGAACGCCAGCAGTGCCGTGTAGTACTTCGCCTTGCCCGGTTCGCCGTGCATGTAGCCTCCCGAGTAGGTGAGAATGAGCACGCCCACCCCGCTGGCGAGAAAGCCGATGAGGAGTGCGAGGCCATCCACGTAGAACCGAAGGGAGACGTCGAGCGAGGGAATCCACGCGAAAGAGACAGCGCCGTGGCTACCTGCCTGACTGGCGACCATCCCGAAGCAGGCGAGCGCGACCGCCGCTGCGTAGTAGGCGGTGCGCTCACCCAGCACGCGATAGACGAGCGGTGTCAGCGCCGCCGCCGCGAACGGGAGCATCACCAGCGCAAGCACAACCACGGCTACCGGGTCCGATGGTGATTGCACACTCGACAGTGAGCGATGGACTCACCTTAACGCTTCTCAAACCACCTGGATAGGTCCCAAAACGGGGTCCCTTTCGATGCAGGCGGGGTCGAAACGACAGAAATGCGACCAGTCGAACAGTCGTTCTCGTCTCTCGCCGGTCGAGTTTTAGCTCTGACGCGCCGAAAATGAAGGCGCCTCCCGAAGCGCCCGAAACACACCATTGGCCTTGCGTTCGGAACCCCCCACCGAAAAGGGGGATGGAAACGAATCGAACCCTGCTGGGGGAAGGGGTCTTGGCAACCGAGTCGCGGGCCTCGCCAACCCGCGTCCTACCGTAGGGTCGGTTCGGTAAAAGCGGTGAGCCTTACCCGGACTGAAAGTGAAAGTCGTCACGAATGAGGTGACTCTATCGCGTCGAGTACCCGGACACGGTTGTGAGAGAACCACACCTGCGACCGGACGACTTTCCGTAGTGGACGGCGTCTGCGTTGCTCGCGCGTCGATCGGTGGTACGCTCCTCTCGGCCACCGTCGAGACTCCTCGGAGGCGTGATTCCGATACCTTTTACTGGTGGATTGAATACCTCCAACATGGACCAGTTGAAGCAGTCGCTTCTCGAAGCTCCGATAATCGAGAAAGAGGGGTATCACTACTTCGTTCATCCCATCAGCGACGGGATTCCGATGCTCGAACCGACGCTCCTGCGCGAAATCGTCATCAAGATCATCCGCAAGGCGGACTTGGAGAACGTCGACAAGATCGTCACGCCTGCGGCGATGGGCATTCACATCTCGACCGCCGTCTCGCTGATGACCGACATTCCGCTGGTGGTCATCCGCAAGCGAAAGTACGGCCTGGAGGGCGAAGTCGCCCTCTCCCAGCAGACCGGCTACTCCGAGAACGAGATGTACATCAACAACGTCCACGAGGGCGACCGCGTGCTCTTGCTCGACGACGTGCTGAGCACGGGCGGAACGATGAAAGCCGTCACCGAAGCGCTGGAGTACATCGGTGCCGACGTGGTGGACGTCTGTGCCGTCATCAAGAAAGTCGGTGCGAACGAGTTAGACGACACCAACTACGCGGTGAAGACGCTCATCAACGTGGACGTCCAGGACGGCGAGGTCGTCATCGTGAACGAGGACGGCGACGGGTAAGATGGCCTCCCGTCAGCTGCTGGCGATGCTCTCGACGTTCACGCTCGTCTCGGGAGCACTGCTCGTCGGTGACGCCCTGCACGGGTCGGTCGTCACGGGGACGTACGGCGTCACGTCTCCGGCGTTCGTCATCCGGTTGCTCCCCGGCGTCGTACTCATCTGGATAGGCTACACCCTGCGCGAGAATCACGAGCGGTTCGTCTCGGCGTACTTCGCCGGGCGGGACGCGGCGAGACAGCCCTCCGAGGAGGAGTTCGACGAACGAATGTCACCGCTTTCGGGAGACGGTCTGGAGAACGTCGAGGCGCGAGAGCGTGAGGTCGAAGAAAACGAGTAAGCTTCGTTGCAGAACATTTATGCTTGTGCCGAAGTAGCACAAACCATGGCGTTAAAGAATCGCGTTCCGCGAGCGTTGCGCGGTCCGGTCGGGCTACTTTCGATAATCGTGGCATTGCTCGGTATCGTAATCGGGTACATCTACCTCCTGTTCGGCCTCTCTCTGTACTTCGAACTGATTCCACAGATGCGGGCGACGATGACCACCACCGAGTCACTCGTCGTCATCGCAGGTGGTGTCGTCTGTCTCATCATCGGCTACGCCGGATGGCGTGGATTCAACTACTTCGCGTACTGAGGCCATGGATATTCGGAACCATCCCGACGCGCCGAACTTCGAGGAACTGCAGGACATCGTCATCGAACCCGTTCCGCAGTCCGAAATCGAGGCACGGAGGGCCGACGGCGAGGTGTTGGTCGAGGACAACGTCAGGGAACGGGAGGACTTGAACGTCGTCGCCTACATCAGTGGCGACCCCGACGCCAGTCAATCCGACAACATCGGCGTTCCGCTCTATCGTCTCGTCCAGCTGTTCGGAACACCACAGTTTCCCGAACTGCAAGCGGGAGCGGACATTAGCTGGCGGACAGACGAGACGTTCAAGTATCTCTTCCGGGTGACCCACGACGACCCCGGCGAACTCCCGTCCGAGTGGTTCATGACGATTCACGATTCACACATCAGGTTCGCCGCGAGCGTCGCCGAGTGGCGCGACGAAGAAACGGCGTTCACCGCCGACTCGAAACTCGCGCTCACGACCTACGCACTCGCACAGGAGCTCGTCCTCGAACCGGTCGAGTGTGTCTACGAAGGTCTCCTGTTTTAGGCCCATCATGGACGACCTCGGAACCCGTCTCCTCTACTGGCTGACCGACGAGACGAACCTCTCCCTACTGCTTTTCGGCGTGGCCATGGTGCTCGGCGTCGTGAGCCTCGTCCTCTATTTCGTTTCGAACGAACAGTCGCCGACGCAGATAGAGTTCGGACTCCTCGTCGCGGCGATGACCGTCTTGTTCTACATGACCCTTCGGAACTCCACGTTCTAACGAGTCAGGACGTGCATGAGGCCGAATGCGATCACGATGGCTCCGAGAAGGAGACCCGCGAACGCCGGAATGATTCCGCTGTAGGGGTACAGGTCGTACCAGTAGCCAGCGTACGCGAGCAAGATGAACGTCGGCACCGAGAGGACGAAAAACAGCGACGAGAGGTAACTGGCCAGCGTCGGGTCGTCGCCGTGCTTGGCGAACGTGCCACGTTCACGAGTGGACATTTCGCGCGTTGGAACGTCTTTCGACACAGACCAACGTACAGACGCTCAGAACAAAACCCTCACGGTTCTACGTTGAGGCGTACGCGTCCACGGTGAGTGTGGTGAGGTACGCCGCGAGATACACCGACGCGTAGACGAGAGTGGCAGCGACGATGGCAGTACCGGTTATCTTCGGGAGGAGTATGTCGCGAGCACCCGCGCTGTACGGGAGGATCCACAGTGGCGCGATCCACGCGGCGACCATCGTAACGCTTCCGAACAGGAAGCCGACCAGACCGACGTGAATGCTCTCGCGGAGGTCGTGTGCGAGCAGATGGGCATACATGCCCGCGAGGGCGACGAGTCCGAGCACTAACTGTGGGTCTATCGCCGTGGTCATCAGTGCCGACTTGTTGTACACGAACGCCGCCAACCCGGCGATCCCCCCCGACACGAAGCCTTTTCCGAGGACTGCGAGCTGGTAGCGTCGGCGACGACTCCCGTATCCGCTCTCGCCGGTCCACTCGTTTTTGTTCGCTTCGGTCATGCGTCTCCCCTCTCGATTCGCACCGGGACGTCGACGCGTTCCCGGCCGATTTCCCCGTTGAGTTCTCCCCTGATGCTGATAGCACCGTCTTCGGCGGCCCGTTTTGCCCGCGACTGCTGGCCCGGTTCCAGGTCGATGTCGGCGGTTATCTGGGCAGTCTCCCTCGGCGGAATGGTCGTCGTTTCGAACATCGTCGTCGTTCCATCGTTCAACTGCGTCTGGCCAGCGTAGGCGTGTAACACACTCCCGGTGAACAGAATCTCCCGACCGGTCGGGTTGTGGACGTCGAACGTAACCGACAGGTGTTCGCCGCCGTCGGTGACGGCGAACTCCGTCGCCGTCACGTCGACACTCCCGACGTTCATGATAGCGATGTGTCCCTGCATCGTCGGGACGAAAAGCCACAGGGTGACGAGGACAGTAACGAGGACTGCACCGACGACCAGTGGTCGCTTTGGCCGGAGCACAGAACTGGCAGACAAATTCGACATGGGGTAGCGGGCGATATGTGTGTCAGTGCCGTAAGATTTTCCATTGGCACGAGAAACGACGACGAAATCAGTCAGACGCGTCGGGCGTGACCGGTTCTGCACTCGACGCCGAGGACTCGTAGAGATGACAGGCGGCTATCTGGTCGCCCGTCTGCCGGAGTTCGGGGTGGTTCTGCTCGCAGATGGTCTGGAACTCCCGGTCCAGTTGCTCCTGGGCCTCCTCGACGTTCCCGTCGAGGAGGTCACGCGCGGCAGACCGAAGTGCGTTCTCGGCCTGGCGCGGCATATCGAGTTCGCGAAACTCTATCGACCCCTGGCTCTCACCTTCAATGCGATGTTCCTCCGGCAACTCCAGTGCGAGAGTCGATTCGAGCAGTCGGTCGACTGCGTCTCGCTGGTCTACGCTATCGTCGTCGTAACTCTCCAGTTCGATGTCGTCCATCGCGACACGACGTTTGAATTGGAAGGCGCGTCGGAACGCTTGCTGACTCCCGGTCCAGTCCTCTGGCGGGATGATTTTCGAACAGCGGGGGTGGAACTGACAGCCGCTCGGCGGGTTCCGGGGATTCGGGACCTCCCCCGTCACGTTCGCCCGGTGACGTTTCGCACCGGGGTTGATCTCCGGCACGGCGTCGAAGAGAGCTTCGGTGTACGGATGTTTCGGGTTCGTCACCACGTCGGTCGTCGGTCCCTGTTCGATGATGTCGCCGAGGTACATGATAGCAGTCCGGTCGCACATGTACCTGATGAGCGAGAGGTCGTGACTGATGAACAGGTAGGTCAGCCCGTACTCGTCCTGCAACTCTTTCATCAGATTTAGCACGCCTGCGCGAATCGACACGTCGAGCATCGAGACGGGTTCGTCACAGACGACGAAATCGGGGTTGACCACCAACGCACGTGCGATTGCGACGCGTTGGCGCTCACCACCCGAAAGTTCCTTCGGGAACTCGTTCAGGTACGCCTCGGCGGGCGCGAGTCCGACGTCCTCTAACACTTCGATGACCCGCTCCCGGCGGTCCTGGTATCCGTCTCCGATGCCGTTGATCTGTAACGGTTCGACGACCGACTGCAGGACCGTCATCCGCGGATTCAAACTCTCGAAGGGGTCCTGGAAGATCATCTGTACCCGCTGGCGGAACACCTTCTCGTCCTCGCGCGAGAGTTCGGTCACGTCACGACCGTCGAACGTGATAGTGCCCTCCGTCGGGTCGTACAGTTTCACCAGCAGCTTTCCGAGCGTGGTCTTCCCACAGCCGGACTCGCCAGCGATACCCATGATGTCACCCTTGTTGATGGTGAGGTCGACGTTCTGAACCGCGCGAACTGGCTGTGCTTCTTTCCCGAGCAACTGTTCGACGACACCCTGTGAGAGGTCGAACAGCTTCGAGACGTTCTCTAGTTCTACTAGCGGGTCTGAGTCGTGTTCTGGAGCCATGTGTCCTCCTCTTGTGCTTCAGTTCGCATCATTTCGAGTTCGTCGACACGATAACAGGCCGACCGGTGAATCTGCGGTGACCGCGCTTCGGTCCGCTTGCCCGTCTCGGCTTGATCGACGTCGTACATAGGTGGGTGTGCCGAGTGACATTCGTCCACGACGAACGGACACCGCGTCGAGAATCGACAACCGTCACTCGGGTCGAGCAGCGTCGGCGGCGTGCCGGGAATCGAAACGAGGTCCTGGTCTTCCTCGTCGACCGTCGGGAACGAGTTTTTCAACCCGAGCGTGTAGGGGTTCGCCGAATCGACGAGTACCTCGTCTTTCGGTCCGCTCTCCATCATCTTACCACCGTACATCACGGCGAGTTGGTCACAGATTTCGGCCATGACGCTGATGTCGTGGCTGACGACGAGGATGGCGACGTCGAACTCCTCTTGAAGCGCTTCGAGTTCCTCCAGGATACGGTCCTGGATGATGACGTCGAGTGCCGTCGTCGGCTCGTCTGCGATGAGCATGTCCGGGTTGCACGCCATCGCCATCGCGATGACTGCCCGCTGTTTCATCCCGCCGCTGAACTGGTGTGCGTAATCGTCCGCACGCTCCGGTTCGATGCCGACGCGTTCGATGAGGTCGCGGGCACGCGCGTCCGCTTCCTCGTGTGTCGTTTCGGGTTCGTGTCGAAGGATTGCTTCGACGATTTGGTCACCGACCTTGTACACCGGATTGAGCGCGTTCATCGCGCTCTGTGGGATGAGCGCGATGTTCCGCCATCGCATATCTCGAATCTGGTGGTTGTCCAGCTTCGCGAGGTCGGTCATCCCGTCTTCGCGCACCGGATACCGGTCGTCATCGATAATCTCCTGGCGCGGATTACCGTTCTCGTCTTCCCAGTCGGGAAGCGTTCCGTCGAACCAGATTTCACCGCTTTCGATGTAGCCGTTCGAGTCGAGCAAGTGGATGAGCGACTTCGCGAGCGTCGTCTTTCCACAGCCTGATTCACCGACGAGACCGTACGTCTCGCCGTGTTCGACACTGAAGGTGACGCCGTCGACGGCGTGGACCTGCTTGTCCCCGGCGTCGTAGCGAACGCAGAGATCGTTGACTTCTAGTAACGTCATTTGTTACTCCTGTGGGTTGGCAACGTCCTCCACCGAGAACCCGATGAAGTAGAACGCCGCAGCGATGGACGTAATCGCCAATCCTGGCGGGATAAGCCACCACCACGCGGTGAAGATGTAGTTTTCTGCTTTCACGTTCTCGATCATGATACCCCACGAAAGCTGGTCGAACGGGGCCAGACCGAGATACGCGAGCGATGCCTGGACGAGAACCGCGGCCGCCGCGTCCTGTGCGAGGAACACGAATGCGAGTGGCACGACGTTCGGCAGGATGTGCCGGAACACGATTCGCGTGTCGCTCGCGCCCGCGACTCGTGCGGACTCGACGTACGCTCTCTCTTTCAGCGACAGCGTCTCCCCGCGGATGAGGATGCAGTTGTTGAGCCACGACGTGATGGCGATGCCGAGGATGATGTTGGTCGTGCTGATTCCCCGGATGGCGACGAGGACGATGAGGAAGGGGAGAAACGGAAGCCCGTACATCACGTCCACGATTCGCTGGATGAGTTCGTCTATCCAGGTGTCGCCGTAGAACCCACTGATGAGGCCCAACGGAACCCCCACGAGACTGGAGAGGAGTCCGGCGGCGAAAGCGATGTACAGCGCGTTTTTCGTGGCGTACACCAACAGCGAGAAGACACCGTGTCCGGTACTGTTCGTCCCGAGAGGTGCGAAGAACGGGTCACCGAACGCGGGTGGGTGGGGGAGTTGTTGGGTCTGCTGGAGCGTCATTCGGATGTTCGGGTTGCTGCCGACGAACGCCCGCCACTCCGGACTGTGTGGCGCGAACACCGAGGGGAACAGCGCCCAGAGGATGTACATGAGGAGGATGAGGATGCCGAGGACACCCATCTTGTGTTGGGTGTATCGACTCCACGCTCGCCTGAACCGTTCGATTCGTGGTTCCCATCGTTCCTTCAATGACGTGGTCGCTGAGGCGCTTTCGGATTGTGTCGACATCTATGATTCCTCCCCGAACTTGATTCGCGGGTCGAGATACGTGTACGCGATGTCTGTGATCAGTCGCATCGTGATGATGAGGACGGCGAGCATGAAGAACGCCGCCTGCGTGACGGGGTAGTCCTGGCGCAGTACGGCTTTGACTATCAGTTGCCCGATACCCGGCCAACTGAACACCTGCTCGATGAGGATACTGCCGTCGATGAGGAACGCCAACCCGATGATCGCCTGCGTGGCGACCGGAATCAGCGCGTTTCGAGCCGCGTGTTTCATCATCACCGTTCGCTCACTGAGACCCTTCGCTCGCGCGAGGAAGACGTAATCTTCCCCGGTGACGTTGTTCATCGACGGTCGCATGACGAGCATCGCACCGACCCAGCCGACGAACGCGATACTAAAGAGTGGTAAGGCGATGTGGTGTAAGATGTTCGTCATCGCCAACGTGGGCGTCCAGTTGCTAATGCCGAACTGGTCGACCATGAACGTGCTCTTCAGCAAGCCGAGTTCGTAGTCGAACAACCAGATGAATAACCACGAAATCCAGAACGCCGGCATGGAGTACATCGTCAGGCCAGCGGTGTAGGTCAGCTTGTCTCTCCGCGTTCCGCGCCACCAGCCGAGATACATCCCGACGAGCGGACCGATGGTGTACGCGATGACGAACCCGGCACCGAACAGGATGATGGTGCGCGGGAATCGTCGGATGATGACGTCCCAGACGGGCTGTTTGTGCGTCGGTGAGCGACCGAACTCGCCGATCTGGAAGTTGACCATGTAGTTTACGTACTGTTTCCAGAGCGGTTCGTTGAGCCCCCACGTCTCCCTGAGTTGTTCGATCTGTACCGGCTTCATGTCCGGCGTTATCATACTCGAGATGAACGACCCCGGCATGCTTCGAACGAGCACGAACAGAATCGTCATTATGACGAGCAGCGTCAGATAGGAGACGACGAGCCGCTTTGCGAGGTAGCGAGTGCTAATCCTACTCATTGCCTCTCCTCCGTTAATGTTGGTATGCAGTTTACCATATCGCTTACTATTGTGTATCCATACCTTGCATGGTACACATTCATTATCAATGTGGTGATTCTCATATCGTTCCGGTCCCAAATCGCATCGTCTGCGCCCCTATTGAGCCGCAAAAACTAGCACCAAAAGGTCGTGGTGACCCCGTTACTTCTTGAGGTTCGACTTGAGGAAGACGTTGCCGTACTCGATGTCCCAGTTCTGGAAACCAGGGTCGACGATGTTGTCGACGAAGCCGTCGAATTTCGACGTGTTGACCGGCCATCGGTACTTCTCGTAGTCACGCAGCATGTACGGCATGTCGAGGTAGACCTTCTCGATAGCCTTCGCCCACTTCTTGTTGCGCTTTTTGGGGTCGGTCTCGCCGTACGCGTCCGAGATGAGTTTGTCGGCACTGCCACCGGAGACGCCGTATCCCGTCGAGTTGTAGGCGAACTTCTCGTGGTCGTCGCCCGAGTTCTCCGAGTGGAAGAACGAGTGAATCGACGACCCGTACGGGCTGGTACCGCCCCATCCCATCGGGTAGATGTCGAACTCTTCCGTCTGGTAGACTTTGCCAGTCATCGTGTTGAACGCGACGGGTTCGGTGCGAACCGGGATACCGACTTGCATCAGGTTCTTCGCCCACTGGTCGATGGCTTTCGCCTCCTTGGGCTGTTCGCTCGGCGGGTCGATGAAGATGGTGATGGGGTTGCCGTCCATCATTTCCGG
Source organism: Haladaptatus ordinarius (assembly GCF_054177595.1). Taxonomy (NCBI): domain Archaea; kingdom Methanobacteriati; phylum Methanobacteriota; class Halobacteria; order Halobacteriales; family Haladaptataceae; genus Haladaptatus; species Haladaptatus ordinarius. Next base: position 25,679 of record NZ_JBPEHH010000002.1, read on the forward strand.
GATGGTGCTGCCATCGACACGGATCTCCTTGTCTGCGCCCGCGTCCTTGAGCACCTTCGTTTTGACCGAACCGAACGTGTAGTCGTACTTGGAACTCGACCGGCTAGCTTTGACGCCAGAGAACGTACCAGGGAAGTCCTGTCCAGCGTAGGTACCTTTCCCGCTGACGACGTTTCCGTCCGTCAGGAACTTGCGAACGGCCTGGACGTCGGGCTCTTTGCCCTCTTTGCCACGGAAGTTGAACGCTTCCGTTTCCGGCGCGGTCAGCAGTTCACCGTCGTAGACGGACTCGGGGCGTACGGCCCGGTATCCGGGGGACTGGGCGTAGTCGCCCTTAATGACGAAGTTGCCCTTCAATGTCTTCACCCAGTAGATGTCGTCGTACATGAACGACATCGCCTGGCGGAGCGTCACGTCGTCAAGCGGTTGACGGCGGCAGTTGAAGCCGTAGTAGGAGAATCCGCTGTCGTACCCCTTGACGAGGCCGAGACCGTCCTGCTTTTTGGCCTGCGGAATCTTCGAGACTTCGAGGCTTCCGTAGTGGGTGTCGATGTCGCCGCGCATGAACGCCTGCGTCATCGGGCCCTGCCCACCGTACACCTTGAAGTTCACGCCGTCGAGGAACGGACCGCCATGGATGAGCGACTGGTGGTCTTTCTGCCACTGCATCCGGTTGAGCGCGTAGGTGTTCTCGATGTAGTCGCGGCGGAACTTGACCTGCATCGAGGTGTCCGGGTTGTACTTGACGAGTTTACCTGGCCCCGTTCCGACGGGCCCCTCGTCGTTTTTCTTCATCGGGTCGTAATTCTTGTAGTTGACGCCCTCCCACTTGTGTTTGGGAATGATGGGTGCACCCTGCAAGATGTCGACGTCCCACGCACCGACCTGTCGCGACAGTTTGATGTGGAAGTCCCAGTCGTTGCTCGCTTCTTCGATCTTCTCGAAGTCGTTCCAGACGGAGAACTCGCCCGGTTCATTGTCGAGCATGAACTGATAGGAGAACAGGACGTCCTCCATCTTGAACTTCTCACCGTCGTTCCACTCCAGGCCCTTCTTTCGGGCGTTGAAGTAGACGTCCGGTTTCTCCTTATCGCCGTTTTTCAGCTCCCAGTCGGTGAAGACGCTCGGTTTGACTTCGAACGTTACCGGGTCGGGAGCCGTCCCGTAGTCGTAAATCGGGTCGAGTGCGACTGCGGAGTACACACTGCCGGATAGCATGATGTTCGGACTGTCAGGAGCCTCTGGAAGACCGTAGCGGAGCGTTCCGCCGGGCTCTATGTTCTCCGGGCTGGCACTGACAGTGCTAACGTCATCCGTCGTTGTCGAACCGGTCCCATCACCGGTGGTGGTCGTCCCTTCGTCGTCCTGCTGGCCTGAACAGCCAGCGAGTGAGAGAGCAACGGCACCAGCACCGCTTGCCTTCAAAAAGTTCCTTCGGCTATCATCGGTACCACTTCGGTTGCGTCGCCGTGGCATACCAAAGACTTGTACAAGATGTATTTAAAGCTACTGGTTGCCAGAAGCTTTTAGTTTTAGAGGTTCATAGAAGGCGATAGTGGTTCTAAAGCAGGATGAGTTACAGATAGTAGTATGACATATCTGTTGGTGTAACTTTCGTTCTCATCTGTCGACAGCTTCTCTAGCGAGCATTCCGTAGTAGACTACACCAGCAATCGCCGTCGTCCCCAACAGGAGATGAGATTCTGCAGAGAGCGTCGTTCGGTTCGGGTACGTCTGTGCCCACACGACGCTCAGTCCCGACCACAGCGAAGCGAGAAAGAATCCGGCAGTCAGCAACCAGAGCCCCGTCTCCCGTCGGCCCGAGTGTATCACGACGACGGCGATGGACATCGTAACCCCTGCCAGAATCGCCAGTACACCGCGCGTCCCTACCATTCGTTATTACTGGGAACGACGACGGTATAAAATTCTCGTTTTCACTATCAGCCTGCTTACTCGACGCCGAGCGCGTCGAGAAGTGTCGTCGCCGCCTCGTGAGACGACCCCGGCCCACGTCCGGTAATCAGGTCGCCGTCCGTCCGGACACTCGTGTCCGCGTCGAGTTGTGCATCCCAGTTTCCGCCCGCTGCGGTCACTTCGTCCTCGACCCAGTAGGGGAGTTTTCGGCCGTCCGGCATGCAGTCGTCCTCGTCCACGATGCCTTTCTCCCATTCGTTCGGGAATCCCGTCACGTCGCGCCCCGCGACGAGGAACTCACCGTCGCTGTTTCGCGTGAACGCCAGCAGTCCAGTCGCGTGACAGACGGCGAGTGCTTTCTTCTCGCCCGTCTCCACTGCGTCGCGGAGCAACGCGCGGGCGTGTCTGTCCTGATTTACGTCCCACTCCGTCCCGTGACCGCCGGGGAACACCACGGCGTCGTACTCGTCCATGCTCGTTTTCGCCAGTGGAGTCGGGTTCTGGAGCCGCGGGTCGTTCTCGTCGGCCTCGCGGACTCGTTCTGCGGTCTCCTCGCCGACGTTTTCCGGGTCTGTCGACCGCTCGTCTACGACGGGCTTCGAACCGCTCGGCGTCGCGACGGTTATCTCGACGCCCGCGTCCGAAAGCGTCTGAAGCGGCACGATACACTCTTCTCCCCAGTAGCCTTCTTCACTGACCACGAACAGCGTGGAAGTCATACAATCGCTATCGTGGTTCACAATCAATAAATCGCGTGGCCTCGGCAAGCTGTCGAATTCCGTACTCTCTCGTCGTTCTAATAGGACGACTACCCATTCGATAGTGTAAAAGTAGCGGGAGGTAGATTTGAACTACCGATCTGCGGGTTATGAGCCCGCCGGAATCTCCTGGCTATCCCATCCCGCTACTATCTCGTACTGCCGTTCACTAGTTAAGGATTGTGATTCAACCGCCGTATGTGAGTTCCTCCCTCGAAGCCAGCGACGGAAATTCGTATCGGAAAAGCATCACGACCCCAAGACGTATATCTGTGCAGCGCACGCACCAAACCAGAAATGGAGTTTGCGCTCGTCGCTCTTTGGTTGTTCGTCTACTACGCACTCGCGCTCGCCGGTCTTCCGGTCGCTACGGCGCTATTTTCTCGGTTCCCCGACCGCGGTGCGACGTTCGCGCTGCCCGCCGCTCTCACTGTCGTAACGATAGTGACCTACTGGCTCGGCCAGTTCATGTTCTCGCTCGTCACGGTCGTCGCGGCTCTCGGGGTGCTCGCGTCGCTCACCGTTCTACTGACCAGACGCGACATCGAACTCGATTTGCGAGAGTACGCGGAGGCGATGGTCGTCTTCACCGTCGCGTTCTGTTTTCTCGTCATTATTCGGGCAATCGACCCGGCGCTTCACGCGGGCGGCGGTGAGAAGTTCCTCGACTTCGGTCTCCTGAAGTCACTCGTGCGCGCGCCCGCGCTTCCGCCCGAGGACATGTGGTTCGCCGGGGAACCCGTCCGCTACTACTACGGCGGTCACCTGGTCGCCGCACTCCTGACGAAACTGACGGGGACGGTCCCACGAATCAGCTACAACCTCGCACTCGCGGGGTTCTACGGGATGCTCGTCACCGCCGCCTACGGACTTGCGGGCGCAATCGCCGCCCGACATGGGACGCCTCGGCGTCTCGCCGGCCTGCTGGCAGCGTTCTTCGTCGGCTTCTCTGCGAACGTCTTCACCCCAATTCGATTGGTAGCGAAAACGTTCCCTCGGTCGCTCGCCCAAGCCATCGCGACCCCGCTGGAGATGGAGCCGACCCAACTGCCACTCGTTGCGAAGGAGTTTCACTACTGGGACGCCAGCCGCGTGATGGTCGGGACGATAAACGAGTTTCCGTTCTTCGCGTACCTGAACGGTGACCTGCACGCCCACATGATGGGACAGCCGTTTCTCCTGTTCGTCGCGGCACTCGGGTACGCCGTCTACCGGTCGGAAACTCGCTGGCGTCGAGGGCTCGTTTTCGGCGTCCTCCCGCCGACCGTCGCGTTCGTCAGCACCATCAGCTCGTGGAGTTTCCCGACGGCGCTCGGCGTCGTCTGGCTCGCGCTGACCTTCGCCGACGAACACCCGGCCACGCTCTTTCCGGGCGGCGAACGAATCACGGGAGGGTCGTCGGCAGTCGGGCGCGAACTCGGACGGGTCACGGTTGCGATGGGGACGACGCTCGTTGTCGGGATTCTCTCGCTCGTCTGGGCGGCACCGTTCGTGGCGAATGTCTTGCTCGGTGCGGCGAGCACCAGGAGCATCGAGTTCTTGCCCGACCGGAGTAGCTTCATGGAACTTCTCGTCGTACACGGCGCGTTCCTCGTCGTCTTCGCGCTCTACCTCGGTTCGAACGTCCAGTGGCGAGACAGAGAGGCCACGCAGGTCGGTGTTCTCGGGGGGGTACTGGTAGTGGTCGGATGGCAAGGAGGCATCGCGGCGTTCGCACTGGTCGCCCCCCTCCTCGTCGCTGGCTGGGTGCTCCTCCGACTCGACACAGACCTCGGCTTCGAGACGGTCTTGCTCATCGGGGGCGCTGGCCTGGTCTTACTCGTCGAGTTCGCCTACGTACAGGACAACGCCATCTCCGGGCGATTCAACACCGTTTTCAAAGTGTACATGCAAGTCTGGGTGCTCTGGGCCGTCGCCGCTGGCGTCGCGCTGGCCCGACTCCTGACCGACGCCGTTCCGGACCAACTTTCGGGATTGTTTCTCACACCGCGACAGTGGATGGGTGTGTTCGCCGCGTTCTTGCTGCTGTCGACGTCCGTCTACGGCGTCTTCGCGCTCGGTGAACACGTCGGAACGGACAACCCTATCCACCGCGTGGACGATCCCTCACTCGACGGGTTGGCGTTCGTCGAGACGTTCCGACCGGACGAGGCCGGGGCAATCGCGTGGTTAGACGACCGGGACGGACGACCGCACATCGTCTCCGCGCCGGGGAAGGCCTACCAGTGGAGCAGTCCGGCCGCGTCACTCACCGGTTTACCGACCGTCCTGGGGTGGCCCCAGGAGCGAGCCTACCGGGGCTATCAGGCGTACGCGGAGCGAAAGAACGACGTGAAACTCGTCTACGAGTCGGACACCGAGTGGTGTACTCGGGCACGAACGCTCCAGCGCTACGACGTCCAGTACGTCTACTACGGCCCACAGGAACGCGAGTGGTACGGTCGAACCGGATTCTCTTCCTTCCCGGGCATCGAGCGCGTCCATCGCTCCGGGTCGGTGTCGGTCTACCGCGTGAACCAGTCGGTTATCGACCGACAGGTTGCGGCTTGCTAATCGAGCGAGAGTCCGGGATGCCAGCGGTCGACGCCCGCTTTTGCTTTCCGTTCGTCCATCTCTGCGAGTAACGCCACCGCGAGACTGGCGGTTTCGGCGGCGCGGTGTTCACCCTCGGTTCGGAACTCCCCCGTCTCGCGGTTGGCGTACACCGAACAGACCGCGCCTGCCCGCAGGCCGTAGACGTTCGCGATAGTCAGGATGGCGCTCGCTTCCATCTCGATGTTCTTCACGTTCGCGTTCTTCAGGTGCTCGACCAGTTCGTCGCTCCCTTCCGCGAGGAAGCCCTCGAACCCGGGACGTCCCTGCCCGGCGTAGAAACTGTCCGCACTCATCGTGATGCCGGTGTGGTAGTCGTGGCCGAGTCGCTCGGCCGCGGCGACGAGTGCGGCGACGACTTCGTAATCCGCGACGGCGGGGTAGTCCTCGCGGACGTACTCCTCGCTCGTTCCCTCCTGTCTGACGCCGCCGGTGGTGATGACGAGGTCGCCGACGTCCATCTCCGGTTGAATCGCACCACACGACCCCACGCGGACGAAGGTATCCGCACCGATTCGTGCCAGTTCCTCCACCGCGATGGCGGCAGACGGACTCCCGATTCCCGTCGAAGTGACGCTGATGGGCGTCTCGTCGTAGGTGCCGGTCACGGTTCGGTACTCACGGTGGGAGGCGACTTCCTCCGCCGAGTCCCAGAACTGCGTTATCTTCTCGACGCGCTCGGGGTTGCCCGGCAGGAGGACGGCGTCGGCGACGTCACCCTCACCGACCTCGATGTGGTACTGTACGTCCGCGTTCGGGTCTTCGCTGTCGTCCATACCCGCCACGTCCGTCGCCGCCAAAATAGGTGCTTCGCGTCGTTTCCGTCTTCAGCATAATTCGAGGTGGAGCCTCCAGCCTCAAGGAGTGAACGAAGTGAGCGAGTAGGCCGGAGAGGAAACCGACACAGGATTACACAACCGCAGCACGATGGTTATCTAACTCTCGGATGTTTAAGTAACGTCGAGTTGTAATTTGAAACATGGAGGTGCGTCGAACTGCAGCGGTTAAACTCGCTGTTCCTGACGAGCGGCGCGACGACCTCCACGAATCCGCCCGCCAGTTCCTTTACTGCGCAAACCGTGCGAGCGAGTTCTGTTGGGACGATACAAGCTATAAGAACTGTATCACCGCCAATACAACCGCACGAAACGCGCTCTACAAGGAGTTGCGAGCGGAAACAGATCTTAGCAAATCTCGTTCAAGAATCCATCCGACGTGCCGTGCTGTCGAAGCGAAACAGGTCGCACCGAACCACACGTCTCAACGCTGTTCTCGGACGGATTGTGGATTCACACACGAAGACAACCGCGACGGTGAACACTTCCATTGTTTGAAGTGCGGCTATGAAGTGAATGCGGACTACAACGCGGCGAAAAACATCGGGCTCCGGTCTGCTCGAAAGCGACACCACAGACTCCGTTCCTCGCCCAAGTCGGGGAGCGTAGACGCACCAGTAGACGTGTGTGTGAATGGTGGGATGGTGAACGCCAAGAGTCACCGGCCGATTGCTGGTGACTGATTGCCGGGAGTCCACATCAAAGCCCCACCCTCCGGGAGCGAGCGGGGGATCCCGTGAGTGAGCAGGGTGGGGTAGTTTACTCGAGCATCTCTTCGGTAATCGTGTTCGGGAGCAACTCGCCGAGCGTGTACTCGGCCACGCCCTCACCGTCGTCACAGACGATCACGAAGTCGTCATCACAGAACTCCGCGAGCGTCTGGCGGCACATCCCGCAGGGGGTTACGCCGTCGCGCCGGGCGGAGCTCACCGCGATTCGGTCGAACTGTCGGTGGCCCGATTTGACCGCCTCCGCGATAGCCACCTCCTCCGCGTGGAGCGAATTGCTGTAGTTGGCGTTCTCGATGTTACAGCCGACGTACACCTCCCCGTCTGCGGTTCGAAGCGCCGCACCAACCGGGTAATCCGAGTAAGGGACGTGTGCGCGTTCCTGTACGCTGCGTGCCTGCTCTACGAGTTCGTCCATACGAGGAGAGTGCGTGACAGAGGGTCAAATAAAACGCGGAGCGATTCCGGCGGCTGTGCGGATTGCCGGCGACTGGCCGAACGGGACTCGAGTTCGACGACGTCGAAACTAACTGGGTCGATTTTCTCAGTGCTTCGCGCGTGCGAAAGAGAACATACCGCACTTACGCGAGCGGCGAGTGAAGAGGACGGGATCGGGCGTCGGTACGGTGTGTCACGTCGCGGACGACGGGTGAACGACGCGAGATGTCTCGCCGAAACTTTTTGTACCAGAACGCAACCAGAATCGCCGTGTTTCGACGCCTGTTCGTTTCGGTCGTCGTCTGGCTGTTCGTCTCGGAACGCCGACGGAGCCGAGGACACCGACTGCGCTCGAGAAGACGACCGAACCACCGCACGGAGAGAGGCCATCGGTCGTCACGACCGACCGCCCACCGCCTCAGTCCTCGCCGGATTCGTAGTGGTCGCCTGCCGCGTCCGGAGTGCGGGTCCGCCCGACGAGCGCGAGGACGACGATGACGACGACGTACGGCACGAGACGGACGAGCGTCTGTGAGACGTCGAATCCGAGGGTCTGAAGCCGTATCTCCAGTGCGGAGAGCGCCGCGAACAGCAGCGACGCGCCGAACGCCCCAAGCGGGTTGTAATTCCCGAACAGGTACGCCGTGATGCCGATCCAGCCCCGACCGTCCACCATGGTTGCGCCGCTGCCGATGAACTGTCCCAGCGACAGGGAGAGTCCGGCACCGCCGATACCGCAGAGGAGACCCGAGAGCAGAACGCTGGCGTATCGCACCCGGCGCACGTCCACACCGGCCGTGTCCAGCGCCTGCGGATTTTCGCCGCTGGCGCGAACCCATCGGCCGAACGGCGTACCCTGGAGCACGTACCACGACAGTGGCACTGCCACCAGGAGCATGTACACGGTCGGATTGGCGTCAAAGAACACCGGTCCGAGCACCGGAATCTCGACCAGTCCTGGAATCACCCAGTTCGACAGCGACGGCACCGTATCGCTGGTGGTGCTTCCCCAGATGATACGACTGGCGAACGGCGCGAGTCCGAGCGCGATGAGCCACACCGCCAGTCCCGCGATAATCTGGTCGGCCTTCAGGTCGATGGTGACGATAGCAAACAGGAGTGCGAACACGGTGCTGACGACGACAGCCGCCAGGAAGCCGAGCCACGCGGCCGTCGACGGGGAGACGAATCCGGTCGATCCCCCGCTGACGGCGATACCGGTGAACGCGGCGATGATGAGCAGCCCTTCGAGACCGATGTTGATGACGCCGCTCTTCTCGGCGAAAATTCCTCCGAGCGCCGCGAAGGCGATGGGGACGGTCACCCGGAGCGACGCGCTGAGGTAGCCGGCGTCGACGATGCCGATGACCGCTGCGACGGGACTCGCCGGGAAGAACATCTCCACGACGAGTGCACCGACCACGAGCAACGCCGCGAGTGCGGCGAGCAGGGCGTGTTTCTTACGCATCGCCGTCACCTCCGCTGTCGCCGTCAACTCCAGATGGGTCACCACCGTCCGCGGCGACGCGTTCGCGGTTCGCAACCCCGAGTCGACCGCCGACCATGCGGAAGAACTCCGGCATGGCGACGAACAGGATGATGAGACCACGGAGAACGCCGATGAGCTGGGGTGGAACGTCCGTCTGGAACCCGACCGTGAGGCCGCCGCTTTTCAGGACGCCGAAGAGGAACGCGGCCGGAATCACCGCGAGCGGGTTGTTCCCTGCGAGGATGGAGACGGTGATGCCGTCGAAGCCGAGCGACGGCGGGGCAATGTACCGCCCTTCGACCATCAGGACGAAGATGGCTCCGGCCACCCCACCGATTGCCCCCGAGAGCGTCATGCTCGTCACGGCCATCCGTTTGGCGTTTACGCCGGCGTACGCCGCGGCTTCCGGCTGGAGACCGCTCGTTCGCAAGTCGTAACCGAACGAGGTGTTCTTGAACAGGTGATAGACGCCGAATGCGAGCGCCAGCGCCCCGAAGAACACGAGCAGTGAGAAGCTCGAACTCGGGTGGAACAGTAACGGTTCGAACATCGCGTAGCCAGGAAGGCTCTCGGTCGCGACCGTCGAACTCACCCGGAAGTAGTTGTTGACGAGGTAGAACGCGATTCCGGTGGCGATGAAGTTGAGCATGATGGTGGTGATGACCTCGTTGGCGTCGGCGTACGCCTTCAGCGCGCCCGGAATCGCCCCGTACACCCCACCCGCTGTGGCTCCGGCCAGCAACCCGAGTGGGATGAGTACGATAGTGCCGACGATACCGGACGGAACCAGTGGGGCGACGTAGATGACGGTCAGCGCCGTCGCCAGAGCGCCGAGCACGAGTTGGCCCTGCGTACCGATGTTGAACAGTCCGGCGCGAAACGACACTGCGACGGCCAGTCCGGTGAACACGAGCAGGGTCATCTGCTGGAGGGTGAGCGCGACGTTGAACGGCGTTCCGACCGCGCCGTAGAACAGGTAAACGTATACGAGTAGCGGGTTGTAGCCTGACGCCACGAGCAACACCGCACCGACGAGAAGTGCTGCGATCAGTGCCGCGACGCTCAGTGCCAGCCGCTCTACTGCCGACGCGCCCACGAGCCGTTCGAGTCCGGACCTCGCCTGGCTCCAGAGACCGCCGCTCATCGGCGCTCACCGCCAGTGAGTGTACCGCCGTCCGCCGTACGCGCCGCCATCCGGGGCACCGAGTCGGGTTCCTCACCGGCCATCAGCAACCCGAGCTGTTCTTCGGTGACTGTCTCGGGGTCTACCACGTCGACCAACTCACCGGCGTGGACGACGCCGAGACGGTCAGAGAGCTGCTGTACCTCGTCGAGTTTCGAGGAGACGAGCAGGACGGCTTTCCCTTCCTGTCGCAGACCAAGCAGGCGGTCGTGGATGAACTCGATGCTGCCGATATCCACCCCGCGGGTAGGATGGGAGGCGACGACCAGTGAGGGGTCGCGGTTGAACTCCCGGCCGACGACGAACTTCTGCTGGTTGCCACCTGACAACGAGTGCGCTTCGGCGTCCGCGTTTCTCGGGCGCACGTCGTACTCCTCCACGAGACCTTCGGCGTGGTCCCGGGTCGTCTCCCAGTCGATGCCACCACTTCTGGTGTACGGCTCGCTGTGCTGACTGCCGAGCAAACTGTTCTCGACGAGGTCGAACTCCATGACGAGTCCCCGTTCCTGACGGTCTTCGGGGATGTACGCTATCCCGCGTTCGATGTGTTCCTGACGCGAGCGGCGGGTCACGTCCTCCCCGTCGAAGACGACGCTGCCTGCGTCGGGCGTTCGCATCCCCGTGATAGCCTCGACCAGTTCGTTCTGGCCGTTGCCGTCAACTCCCGCGAGGCCGAACACCTCGCCCTCGCGCACGTCGAAGCTCACGTCGGAGACGCGCTCGATACCGGACTCATCGACGATGTCGATATTCTCGACCGAGAGGACCTCGTCGCCGGGAGGGCGGGGCTCCTTTTCGGCTTCCAGGATGACCTCGCGGCCGACCATCAGCTCTGCGAGTTCCTCGCGGGTCGCTGCGGCGGCGTCCACGGTGCCGACGTTCTTGCCGTCGCGGAGGACGGTGATGTCGTCGGCTGCGTGCATCGCCTCACCGAGTTTGTGCGTGATGAAGATGATAGTCTTGCCCTGGTCGGTCAGTTCCTCGAAGACGGCAAACAGGTCCTTGACCTCCTGGGGAGTGAGCACGGCCGTCGGCTCGTCGAGGATGAGGACGTCGGCACCGCGGTACAACGCCTTCAGTATCTCCACGCGCTGCTGGACGCCGACGCTGATGGACTCGACCCTGGCGTCGGCGTCCACGTCGAAGCCGTATCGCTCGCTCAACTCGACCACCTGTTCGCGAGCGCGTTCGTGGTCGACCGCCAGTCCGCCCCACTTCCGCGGCTCGTTGCCGAGGACGATGTTCTCGGTGACGGTCATCGGGTCGACGAGCATGAAGTGTTGATGTATCATGCCGATGCCGACGTCGATTGCGTCCCGAGGTGATTCGAACGCACACGCCTCATCGTCGACCCGAACCGTCCCCTCCTCGGGGCGGTACAGACCGTAGAGGACGTTCATCAGCGTAGTCTTCCCCGCACCGTTCTCGCCGAGTAGCGCGTGAACGGTGCCGTGTTCGACGACGAGGTCGACGTCGTCGTTGGCGACGACTCCGGGGAATCGCTTCGTGATTCCATCGAGATGTACAGTAGGAGTGCTCATAGATGTATGACGACGCGGTCCCCGGCAGTCGGCGCGTACCTCGCCCCGCCGCCGTCCACCGTCTCCGGCGGTCCGGCGACTGCGTGTGCCGACCCTCGTCGACAGCGCCGTCCAGGAGCCACGTCAGATTCAAGTGTGTTCTTAGACGTTCTTCGGGTCCGTCGGCACCGAGATGTCGCCGTCGACGATGGCTTTCTTCGACTCTTTTAACTTCGAGGTCATCTGTTTCGGGATCTTGCCGGTGAACTTCTGCCCGATGACGGCTTCGACCCCGTCTTTCTGCAGGCCGAGGGCGTGCGTTTTGCCACCCTCGAAACTGTCTTCGGCGACGTTCTTCACCGATTTGTAGACGGCGGTGTCCACGTGCTTGACCATACTGGCGACGATCCAGTCGGCGTAGGATTTCGCGCTCTTGGACTGGTCCGAGTCCACACCGATGGCGTAGCGACTCCGCTGTTTCGCTGCCTTGAACACACCGTTTCCGGTACCGCCAGCGGCGTGATAGACGACGTCCGCGCCCTCGTCGTACATCGAGAGTGCTATCTCCTTGCCGCGCTGGATGTCACTCCACGACCCCGCGTACGCCGATTTGACCGTGATGTCGCTGTCGACGTGCTTCGCACCGGCCATGAATCCTGCCTCGAACTTCTTGATGAGTGGGTTCTGCTTCCCACCGACGAAGCCGACCACTTTGTCGCCGTTCGTCGAACCGCCGCCCTCGCTGAAGTCGCTCGTCGTCAGCATACCAGCGAGGTGGCCGACCTGGAAGGAGCCCTGGTGTTCTTTGAACACGTAGTTGGAAACGTTGTCCTTCTCGACCGCACTGTCGACCAGCATGAAGTTCCTCTTCGGGAAGTTCTTCGCCGTCTTCTTCAATGCGTCCGTCTGCACGAATCCGATACAACAGATGAGGTCGTACTCGGGACTCTTCTGGGACGCGAACTTGCGCTGGAGCGTCTGGAACTGGCTCGCGTCCTCCGGTTCGACCTCGGAGTACGCGACGTCCAGTTCGTCTTTTGCCTGCTTGACGCCCTTGAACGCCATGTCGTTGAACGAGTTGTCGCCCTTCCCGCCGAGAGCGTACACCATACCGACGTTCGTCTTGTCGCCACCGGAACCAGGGAGTCCTCCGAGACATCCCGCCAGACCGCCGATGCCGAGCGCACCACCAGTTTGTACGAGTCGCCGCCTCCGTTTGTCAACGTTCGTCATCTATGTATAATCCACCCTGATTGTTCCTCATAAACGCTCCGCTTCACTGTTTTGACGGCGGAAAAACGGGATTCCCGTCGAAAACGGATTACTGTATCGGGTTTGACACCGCCTCCTCGACGACGGCTTCGGTTTCGGCGACCAGCGTGTCGACGTCCTCGCTTTCTGCGTAGATTCTGAGGTACGGTTCGGTGCCACTCGGTCGGACGAGAATCCACGAACCGTCCGGCAGTTCGGCCCGCACGCCGTACTCGGTTCGGACCGTCGCGTCGGGGAACCGTGACGGAATGGTCTTCTCTAACCGCGCCATCGCCCCCGTCTTTACGGCGTCTGGACACTCGACGCTTACTTTCCGATACGGGCGCTCGGTCACCTCGCTCCGTAGCGACTCGACGCCCCCGACGTCTGCCACGAGTCGAGCGAGCACCGCCGCGCTGACGACGCCGTCTATCCAGCCTCCGAACTGGGTGTGAACGTGTTTCCACGGTTCGGCGGCGAAGACGACGTCGGTATCCTCGTCACCGACTTCGAGCGCCGAGGCGATTCCCTCGTGGAGCGCACCGAGTCGCACGCGTTCGACGCGACCACCCGCCCCGCGAACGCGCTCGTCGATTCGTGCCGAGGCGTTCGGCGTCGTCACGACGACAGGGTCCGAACTGTCGCTCTCGCGGACGTAGTGTTCTGCGAGAATGGCGACGACGGTATCCTCGTGGACGATCTCTCCCGCTCCGTTGATGAGCACGAGTCGGTCTGCGTCACCGTCGTGTGCCAACCCGAAGGCGAAATCGTCCGAGGCGACAAAGGAAGTCAGGTCCGTCAACGTGTCCGGCGTCGGCTTGCTCGGTCGACCGGGGAAGTGCCCGTCGACGTTCGCGTTCAGCGTGACCACGTTCCCGCCGAGTGCGCGGAGCACCTGCGGCGTGGCGAGACTCCCCATCCCGTTTCCACAGTCCACGGCGATACGAAGTCCATCCAGCGGTGCGCCGTGTTCGCGGGTGTACTCGACGACGGCGTCCCGGTAATCGTCTAACACGTCCTCTCTGGTACTCGTTCCCCACTCGTTCCACGGACGCGGTGGTGAGTCGTCGGCGACGCGTGATTCTACCGCACGCTCGGCGGTGCGGTCGTACTCCTCGCCGTCTTCGAACAGTTTGATGCCATTGTCGGTCGGCGGGTTGTGACTCGCGGTGAGCATTGCGCCACGACGTCCGCGCGACGCGAACGCCAATGCAGGTGTCGGAAGCATCCCGACGCGGCGTACGTCTGCACCGGCACTCTCCAGTCCGGCCTCCATCGCGGCGGCGAGCGCTGTTCCAGTTTCGCGCCCGTCACGGGCGACCACGAACTCGTCACCCGGTCGCCCCGCGGCGCGTCCGACCGCGACGGCGAGTTCGGGAGTCACACGCTCGACGACGTTCCCGCGAATACCCGCTGTTCCGAACAGGTCCATACGCGTTCGTTTGCTCGTGGATACTTAGATTCACTCGGTTCTCGGCTGGTTTCCCAGCAAAAATAAACGGCTCTTCGGCGTAGTGACTGACATGAAACTGCCAAAACTGACGACGCCAAGCGGTGTGTTCGACTACCTCATCGGCCTCATTGTCGTCCTCGCGGCGCTCGCGGGACTGTACATCGTCGCAGTCAGCGCTGGCGTCATCAATCCGTGGTTCTGAGCGCAAAAGAGATTACAGTTCGACGCCGCTCGGGATGAGACTGTGCTGGCGGAGGAGATTTCCGTCGCGGTTGTAGATGAGGAAGGTCGCTTTCTCGTACGACACCACGTGGTCGCCGTTGATGGCGATGTCGACGTGGTAGCGTCCATCCGTATCGTCGGTCTCGTTTCCGTACGCGCGGGCGGCTTTGATGAATCTGAGTACGTTCCTCGCTTTCTCGTTGAGTTCCAGGATGAAATCACCGGTCGTGCGGTTCGTCACGCCCACCACACCCGTCGCTTCGGGGTCGTCGATACTCGCCTGGAGTCGGAAGGTCACGTCCGTTTCGTCGGCGTCCAGGAGTTCTCCGTCGAGTCCGGTGAGGCGTTCGCGAAGTGTCGAAGACGGTCCCTCGAAATCGATGATTACCGTCGGCTTACGGGGAGTTCCGTCCGCTTCGACCCAGTCGATATTTTCGACCTCTAGTGTGAAATAGTCGCGCCTCATTCCGTATCTGCGCCTACGTTCTCACGTCTCATGAACGTAACGCCACAGGATTATGCGTACGAAACCGTAATCGTCATCGCCGAACGACGTCGTGCGGTACCTCGAGACAGTTCACTCTGGTGAAACTATCCAGCCATTGATTTAAGTAGCCGTACTCCAATGAGCGAGACGACAGAACCTATCACGCACGTGGAGAGGAGTACGTACGCGCCCTCCCGGAAATCCGTTCCTGACCGACACACCATACATGTCGAGTTTAGAGCTAGACGAACTGACTGTCCACGTCCGAGAGTTTCGGCGAACGATTCGCCGTACCGCCGAGTTACTTCACGGGTCGACGCTCTCGGTCGACGACGACGACCCCACCGCACACGGGCCGCTCATCACGTTCACCGGCGTGCCGGAATATCGGGAGGTCGAACGCTACTGGGTGAACGCTCCGTTCGCCTTCGTCACCATCTACTACGACCCGGACGCGAACGAACACCTGTACTACGTGGTCCAACCGGAGTTGGACGAGTTCGAAACCGACCTGCTGGACCGTCTCTTTTCCGACCTGCGGGAGTCGCTCATCTACCGCCGGGAGATAGACGACAACACTGCAGAGACCGTTCTCCGCGACGAACTGCGCGAACTACTGGAAGTGTACGGCGTCGAAGTGGACGCGACCACCTTCTACCGGCTCTTTTACTACCTCTTCCGGTCGTTTCGTGGGTTCGGTAAACTCGACCCGCTCATGCACGACCCGCACATCGAGGACATCTCCTGTGACGGCTACGACCTGCCCATCTTCGTCTATCACGACGAGTACAACGACATCGAGACGACCGTCGTCTACGCCGAACAGGAACTCGACAGCCTCGTCGTCCGCCTCGCACAGCAGTCCGGCCAGCACGTCAGCGTCGGCGAACCAGTCGTCGAGGCGACCCTGCCGGACGGCAGTCGTGCGGAGCTCGCACTCGGGAAAGAAGTCACGCCGCGCGGGTCGGCGTTCACGATTCGGAAGTACGCCGACGAGCCGTTCACGCCGGTCGACCTCGTGAACTACGGCACCTTCAGCCTAGACCAGATGGCCTACCTCTGGCTCGCTATCGAGAACAACAAATCGCTCATCTTCGCGGGCGGAACGGCCTCGGGCAAGACCACCTCGATGAACGCGATTTCGATGTTCATCCCGCCGCGTTCGAAAGTGCTCACCATCGAGGACACCCGAGAGCTAACGCTCTATCACGACAACTGGCTCTCGTCGGTAATCCGTGACCGACTGGACGAGGGGGCGGACATCACGATGTACGACCTGCTTCGCTCCGCACTGCGCCACCGACCGGAGTACCTCGCCGTAGGCGAGGTGCGCGGGCAGGAAGCGATGACGTTGTTTCAGGCGATGAACACGGGCCACACCACCTACTCTACGATGCACGCCGACAGCGTCCAGACGGTCATCAACCGACTCGAAAACGAACCCATCAACGTGCTGCGGGCGATGATACAGTCCCTCGACATCCTCTCCATCCAGACGCTCACCTACGTCGGCGAAGAGCGCGTGCGCCGAAACCGAACGCTCGCCGAGATAACCGGTATCGACCAGCGAACCGGGGACCTGGATTACACGACTGCGTTCAAGTGGGACGCAGCGACCGACACCGTCCGCAAGCGCGACAGCGACGTACTGGACGATATTCAGGACAATCACGGCTGGTCGCGGTCGGAGCTACTGACGGAACTGCGAAATCGAAACCTCGTCCTCCAGTATCTCCGCGAGAACGACGTGACGGACTATCGCCGGTTCACTGCGATGGTCAACGAGTACTACGCCGACCCCGAGCGCGTCGTCGCGAAAGTCGAGCGAAACACCGAAACCGAGGTCTCGGAGTTCGACTGATGGGATTCGTCAACTTCGTCCCGCTCGTCTTCGCGCTCCTGTTGCTCACACCAGTCGCGCTGTCGCCCGTCAGCAGGACGGCGTACCGAATCGTCACGCGGGTCGCGTTGCAGGTGTTCGGCACCGCGGTTCAGACGGACGGCCGCCGTCGGTCGAAACGAAGCCAACTTCTTCGTGCGGCCCACGTCGGGGAGACGTACCGACCGTACGCCTCGAAGACGTGGGTGTACGCCACGCTGGCGGCGGTGTCGGGGAGCATCCTCGGAGTCTATCTCATCAGTCTCGTGTTGACCGTCCTCTCGGTGTCGCCCGAAACGGTCCGTGAGACGCTTCCGGCACGGTTCGAGTTCCTATCGAACGTCATTTCGGTGCCGAGTCTCTCCGCCGGTGAACTGTTCGTTCTCCTGCTTTTCAACAGCGCGACGGTCGGTCTCCTCGGTGGCGTGACGACGTACTGGTATCGCTGGGAGAGGCTATCCTACCAGGGCAACGTCCGTGCCCGGCGAATCGACGCGAGTCTCGCACGAACCGTCGCGTTCATCTACGCCCTCTCGCGGAGCGGGATTGCGTTCCCGAAATCATGCGGACGCTGGCGCGCAACCGCGACGTGTACGGCGAATCCGCGGAAGAGGTCGCAGTCGGCGTGAAGGCGATGGACCTGTTCGGTCTCGACATGCTGACGGGCATCCGCCAGATGTCGCGCCAGTCGCCAAGCGATAAGTTCGAGGAGTTCGGTGAGAACCTCGCGAGCGTGCTCCAGAGCGGCCAGAGCCTCCCGTCGTACTCCACGACCAGTACGAACGCTATCAGCAGGACGCGAAAGCGGAACAGGAGGCGTTTCTCGAACAGTTGGCGACGCTCGCCAAAGGGTACGTCACGCTGTTCGTCGTCGGACCGCTTCTTTTCATCACCATCCTCCTCGTCATCGGGTTGATGGGCGTCGCGGACACGCTGTCGTTTCTCTCCCTGATGGCGTATCTCTTGATTCCGCTCAGAAACGTCGGGTTCGTCGTCTACCTCGACAGCATCACGGAGTCGCTCCGAATCAGCCGTGGCGGGACCGGGACGGTAGAGGAGAGTCTCCCCGACGTTCGGAAGGCGACCGACCCCAGCGCGGGACGTGCCGTGAGCGACGGCGGGACGACGGCGAACGCCGAACGTCTCGAGACGTTCGACCGTGTTCGGTGGTTCAGATACGCGTTCACCGACCCGTTCCGCGCGATACGCGAGAACCCGGTCACGCTCCTGTACGTGACGATACCGCTCGCGTTGCTCTCCGTCGCGTTCCGTCTCGCCCCGGAGATTACGGCAGGAACCCTCACGGTCGCGGGGGCTGACGACGTGGTGATACAGGCGACGCTCTTCGTCCTGAGCACGTTCGCCGTCGTGCAAGAACTCCGGTGGCGGCGACTCGCGGCGATAGAGGCCGCCGTTCCGGACTTTCTCGACCGCCTCGCTAGCGTCAACGAGGCGGGAATGACGGTCGTCGAGAGTTTCGGCCGCGTCGCCAACAGCGACCTCGGCGTGTTGGACACGGAACTCCAGCGCACGTGGCGGGACATCGAGTGGGGAACCGACGCGGCGACTGCACTCCGCCGGTTCGAAGACCGGGTCGGCACGCCGACCATCACGCGGGTCGTGACGCTCGTGACAAACGCGATGCACGCCAGCGGCGACATCGGGCGCGTCCTCCGTATCGCGGCGGACGAGGCACAGACGACTCGGCGACTGAAACGCTAGCGCCGACAGGAGATGGCGACCTACCTCGTCATCATCTACCTCTCGTTTCTCGTCTTCCTCGTCATCATCGGCTCGCTGAATAGCATCCTCATCCCCGCACTGGAAAGCGTGTCCGCCGCGGAGGCGACTGGTAGCGGGCCGACCGGCATCGCCGGTGTCGGCGACATCGCGGCCGTCGATATCGACGCGTACACTCTCGTCTTCTTCCACACCGCACTCGTGCAGGCGGTCTTCTCCGGGTTCGTCGCGGGGAAGATGGGCGAGGGGAGCGTGAAAGACGGCGCGAAACACGCGACCGTCCTGTTCACCATCGCTTACGTCGTCTTCCTCCTGCTCCCGTAGTCGTCTGCTTCCCGGAGGACATTTGGCGCAGGGCGCGAGAGTTCGGATATGGACCCGACCAGCCGCGACGTACGGGCGACGTACGACCGCATCGCGGCCCACTTCGCCCAGACTCGGGAGTACGCGTGGCCCGAAGTCGAGTCGTTTCTCGACGGGCGAACCGTCGACACAGCCCTCGACCTCGGTTGTGGCAACGGACGGCACGCCGAACTGCTCAGCGCGAACGCACGACGCGTCGTCGGCGCGGACGTGAGCGCGGGACTGCTCGCGGAGGCCCGCGAACGCGCACGCGAACGCGCGTTCGACGTCGAGCTCGTCCAGTGCGACGCGGCCCGTCTCCCCCTCGCCGACGATTCCGTCGACCTCGCGGTGTACGTCGCGACGCTCCACCACCTCCCCTCTCGCGAGGCTCGCGTCGGGAGTCTGGAGGAGTTGGCACGGGTGCTCGGTTCGGCGGGCGTCGCGCTGGTGAGCGCGTGGAGTACGGCCCACGACCGATTCGACCGCGAGGAGGGATTCGACACGACGGTCGATTGGACGCTCCCCGGCGGCGAGACGGTTCCGCGATTCTACCACATCTACTCGCCCGACGAGTTCCGAGACGACCTGGCCGACAGCGCGTTGCGCTCGGAGGACGTCTCGATTTCGAGCGGCAACTGCTACGCGGTTGTTCGCGGGCGAAAACAGTAACACCCTTAAGCCGGGCGGCACAATTCGGGAGTACGCTCGAACACACGTCCGCGTGAGCGAGCGACACGAGCACCGGTGGTCTAGTGGCAGGACCTGAGCCTTCCAAGCTCATGGCACGGGTTCAAATCCCGTCCGGTGCATTCTCCGACCGTAACCGAAGAGCGACGGACGAGGCGTTCTTCGTTCTGGACCGTCGTGACGAAAACCCAGACCCCGCGAGCGGGGCTCAACCGTTTTATCCGACCGCTCCCCTAGTCGACTCGATGGATTCCGACACCATCTCGCCGGTTCACTTCGTCACCGCCCAACTCGCGGTCGTCGTCGCGGTAATCCACCTCTCGCTGGGCGTGCTCAACTGGACGCGGTGGCTGATGGCCGGGTTTTTGCTTCCCCGCGACCTCCGGTGGCCGCTGTTCGTCGTCTCGGGAGCGGCGATAGTTCTCGGACTGTTTCTCGCCGCGGCAGGCACGTCCCGTCGACCGCTGTACGCCGGCGGAATCGTTCTCATGGCCGCGTACGTCGTCGGCTACTTCGGCTGGCACGTCGGCGGGCATCGACCGCTGTTCTTTTTCGGCGCGGGAACGCGACACTCCGGCCCCATCGTCCCGTTTCTGCTCGACCATCTCTTCGCTGGTCCGGTGGAATTTCTCGCCATCGTCTCGGAGGTCGCGCTGCTCGTGCTGTTGGTCTACCTGTTCGTGACGGACTCTGGATGAGGTCTATCGGCGGTCGGCGGCGTAACCGAGTCCCCCGTTCTGCGACAGTGACACATAAGGGATAGTGTCACATCGTCTCTCGTGAGAGATGACGGACCCCGGAACGATATCGACCTACCAGTCGGTCGCCGACGAGTATCGGGAGCGCCACGCCGACCGCTCGGCCATCGCGGAGTTGGTCGAGCGATTCCTCGCCGCCGTCGAAGATGCCGTGGACGACGAGCGCGCCCGAATCGTCGACGTCGGCTGTGGCCCCGGCTGGGAGTCGGCCACGTTCTCCGCTCGCGGACACGACGTGGTGGGTATCGACCTCACGCCGAACTTCCTCCACGCGGCACGCGACCACGCCGCCAGCGCTTCGTTCGCCAGGATGGATATGCGCCAGGTCGGGCTGGAGTCGGACTCTTTCGACGGACTGTGGGCCTGTGCGTCTTTCCTCCACGTCCCCCGGACCGACGCCCCCGCCACCCTTTCGGAGTTCAGGCGAGTGCTCCGTCCCGGCGGCGTCGTCCACCTCTCGGTCAAACGCGGCGACGGCGAGCGGGAGGGAAGAAGCTACGACGAGGACGACCGCCGATTCACGCTCTACCAGCCAGACGACCTGCGTTCGATGGCCGAAGACGCTGGCTTCGAAATCGAGTCGCTACACGCCGACGAGTGGGTACAACTGCTCGCACGCGCCTGAGTCGAAAAAGACCGGGAAAAACGAAGCGGTGACGTTCCGTTCTCGTGGGTGAAGCGAGAGCGAGAGTGTCGAGTCGGTACGACCGCGAAAAACGTGTGCGTGAATCGCGTCAGTCGCCCTGGACCTTCCGCTGGATGTCCTCGACGACGTCGGGGTTCCGGAGCGTCGACGTGTCCCCGAGTTCGTCTTCGTTGGCGATGTCTTCGAGCAAGCGCCGCATTATCTTCCCCGAGCGCGTCTTGGGGAGTTCGGGCGTGAAGATGACCTGTTCGGGACGGGCAATCGGACCGATAGCGTCCTCGACGCCCGCCTCGATTCGTTCGCGCATCTCATCGTCGCCTTCGTGGCCCTCCTCCGTGATAACGTACGCGTACACTGCCTCACCTTTCACGTCGTGGAGACCACCGACGACGGCGGCCTCCGCGACACCCTTCACGCCGACGATGGCGCTCTCTATCTCCATCGTCCCGAGGCGGTGGCCGGAGACGTTGAGCACGTCGTCCACACGTCCGAGGACGGTGATGTACCCGTCCTCGTCGAGTTTCGCACCGTCCTCGGGGAAGTACACCCACTCGTCCGCCTCGGGGTCGGAGTACTCGGCCCAGTACTCGCTGATGTAGCGGTCGTCGTTCTTGTAGACCGTACGGAGCATGCCAGGCCACGGTTTCTGGACGGTGAGGTAGCCCGCACGTCCAGCGCCCACTTCCTCGCCTTTCGTGTCCACGACCTTGGCGTCGATGCCGGGGAGGGGCGGCCCCGCACTGCCAGGTTTCATCGTCCCGATGCCGGGAAGCGTCGTCACCATCATCCCGCCGGTTTCGGTCTGCCACCAGGTGTCCACGATGGGACACGACTCGTCGCCGATGTGCTTGTAATACCACTTCCACGCTCGCGGGTTGATGGGTTCGCCCACGGTACCCAGCAGGCGGAGACTGGAGAGATCGTGGCGGTCCGGATACTCCGTTCCCCACTTCATGAACGCCCGGATGGCGGTCGGCGCGGTGTAGAAGATGTCCACCTCGTACTCGGAGACGAGTTCCCAGAGGCGGTCTTTCTCGGGGTAGTCCGGCGTCCCCTCGTACATCAGGCTGGTCGTCCCGAGCGCGAGCGGTCCGTAGACGATGTACGAGTGGCCCGTAATCCAGCCGATGTCGGCGGAACACCAGTAGGTGTCGTCCGGTTCGATGTCGAGTACTGCCTGCGAGGTCCACGCCGCGTACGAGAGGTAGCCCGCCGTGGTGTGTTTGACGCCCTTCGGTTGTCCCGTCGTGCCGGAGGTGTACATCAAAAAGAGCATGTCCTCGGCGTCGCGGGAGACCGGTTCGACTTCCGCCCCTTCCTGGTCCGCGACGAGGTCGCCGTAGTCGTGTTCCCTGTCGGCCATCGGGTGGTCGTACTCCTCGCCCAGTCGGTCGACCACGACGACGGCTTCGACGTCGTGGTCGACCTGTGAGAGACCCTCGTCGGCTTTCTCCTTGTGGTGGAGCGGGTCACCCCGGCGGTAGTAGCCGTCACAGGTGATGAGGTACTCGGAGGCCGCACTCTCCATCCGGGTCGCCAGCGCGTCCGCCGAGAAGCCGGCGAAGACGACGCTGTGGGGTGCGCCGATTCGCGCACAGGCGAGCATGGCGATGGGCAGTTCCGGCACCATCGGCATGTACATCGTCACGACGTCGTTCTCCCCGACGCCCAACTCGCGGAGCGCCGCCGCGAACTCGTTTACTTCCCGGTGGAGCTCCTCGTAGGTGTAGGTTCGCGTCTCGCCGAGTTCGCCCACCCACTCGATTGCGGCTTCGTCACCTCGTTCGTCCAGGTGACGGTCGAGGCAGTTGTACGAGGCGTTGAGCGACCCGCCCGTGAACCACTCGTAGAATGGCGCGTCGCTGTCGTCTAGTACGGTGTCGTACTCCTCGTCCCAGTCGAGCAGGTCGGCGGCCCGCTCCCAGCACTCCGGCCAGTTTTCTTCGAACTCCTCGTAGATTCCTTCGTCCGAGACGTTCGCCTGCTCGACGAACGATTCCGGTGGCTCGAACGATTCTGCCTCTTCGAGCCGAGCTTCGAGTTCCACGGTATCGTCTGGCATGTATCCGTGCTAGCGTGCTTTAAGGAGAAGCATAAAGATTTGCCACGACGGGAGATATATCGGGGAAAAAGACGGTGTAGGACGGACCGACCGGTGTCTCTCTCGCGACGGGTGTGCGAGCGAACGAGAAAGTAGCAGCCGCTCGGTCAGGCCAGTCCGATCGTCTCCTGATACGAGCCGTGTTCGGCCTCGAACACTTTCATTATCTCTCCCATCGTCGCGTAGGCTTTCACCGCGTCCACGATCGCCGGCATGACGTTCTCGTCCTCGTCGATGGCCGTCTGGAGGTCGGCGAGAGCAGCTTCGACCGCCTCGTCGTCGCGTTCTTCTTTGACCTCGGCGAGTCGCGCGAGCTGTCGGTTCTGGGTCTCCTCGTCGACCTTCAGAATCTCGGGACGGGTGTCTTCCTCGATTTCGTACTTGTTGACGCCGACGACGATTTCCTCTTCGTCTTCGACGCGCTCCTGGTACTCGTAGGAAGCGTCCTGAATCTCGCGGTGGAAGTACCCGCGTTCGATACCTTCGAGGACGCCGTCTCGCACCGAGCCGTCGCCCATCTCCTTGATTTCCTCGATGTACGCCATCGTCTTCTCTTCGACCTCCTCGGTCAGCGATTCGACGGCGAAACTCCCGCCGAGCGGGTCGATGATGTCCGCCGCACCGCTCTCGTCGGCGATAATCTGCTGGGTACGCAGGGCGACGCGAACCGCCTCCTCGCTGGGCAGCGCGAGCGCCTCGTCGAAACTGTTCGTGTGCAGGCTCTGGGTACCGCCCAGGACGCCAGCGAGCGCCTGAATCGTCACGCGGACGATGTTGTTGAGCGGTTGCTGGGCTGTGAGCGACTGACCCGCGGTCTGCGTGTGGAACTTCAACTGCTTCGACCGGGGGTCTTCGGCGCCGTACCACTCGTCCATCACGGTCGAGTAGATGCGTCGTGCGGCGCGGAACTTGGCGACCTCCTCGAACAGCGAGTTGTGCGAATTGAAGAAGAAAGAGAGCTGTGGTGCGAAATCGTCGACGTCGAGTCCGCGGTCCATCGCGTCCTCGACGTAGGCGAAGCCGTCCGCGAGTGTGAACGCGAGTTCCTGGACCGCCGTCGAACCTGCCTCTCGGATGTGGTAGCCCGAGATGGAGATGGGTTTGATGTTCGGCGTCTCCTCGATGGCGAACTCCACCGTGTCCGTGACGACGTCGAGCGACGGCTCCGGCGGGACGACCCATTCCTTCTGCGCGATGAACTCCTTCAGCATGTCGTTCTGGAAGGTGCCGCGAAGCTTCTCACGCGGCACACCGCGATTGTCCGCGAGCGCGACGTACATGGCGAAGATGACCGGCGCGCTCGGATTGATGGTGAAACTGGTCGAGACCTCGTCCAGGTCGATGCCCTCGAAGAGTATCTCCATGTCGCGCAGGGTGTCGACCGCAACACCCTCCTTGCCGACCTCCCCATCCGAGAGGGGGTCGTCAGAATCCTTGCCCATCAGACTCGGCATGTCGAAGGCGGTCGAGAGACCGGTCTGCCCGTTCTCGATGAGGTAGTGGAATCGGTCGTTCGTCTCCTCTGCGGTGCCGAATCCGGCGAACTGGCGCATCGTCCACGTCCGACCGCGATACATCGTCGGGTAGACGCCACGGGTGTAGGGGGCTTGGCCGGGGAAGCCGAGGTCGTCCTCGTAATCGATGTCGGCCACGTCCGTCGGGTCGTACAGATCGTCGACTTCCAGATTCGAGACGGTCGCGAACCGGTCCTTTCGTTCGCCGAACCGCTCCAGCACGGGCGAGAGGGTGTCGTCTTCCCACTCCTCTCGGGCCTGCTGGATCTCCTGCAGGTCGTCCTCGTCGTACATGTCCGTAATTTCTGCCGGGCAATCCATTAAGGATTCGGTGAGCGATTTTCGAGAGCGGTCTCGAAAACGTTTTTCAGACCCGCCATCACGAGAGATTTGCTCGACAGCGTGGGTTCTGTGACCGACGACTCCAAACTCCACACCCGTACGGGGACAGTGAGACGGTTCTCGTGGAGTGGATGCGGCCATAGAAGGGTTCCGCGCTCGCCTCGCTATCGTTACTGCAGTCGCTTCGTCGTCTCGACCAGCGGGTGGCGGGCGTAATCGACCACCTGGATGTCGTCGATGGTCTCCAGGTTTTCCTTGCGCGCCGTCTCCGCCATGCCGAGTTCGACGCGATGGTCGGTGACGATGACGTAGGCGTCCATCTTCTCGATGTCGAGTCGGTCGGCTGCTTTCGCTCGGTGGTGCCCATCTGCCAGCAGGAGGGTGTGGCCGTTCTCGATGACGACGAGGGGTTCGGCCAGTCCTCGCTCCATCTCGTACACCCGGCCTTCCAGTTCGTCGGCGTACACTTTCCCCTGCGTCGGTACGAGGTTGGCGAGCGAAACCTTGCGGCGCTCCTGAGAGACCTCGGTGTCGTGGATGGACTCTAACGTGCGCATCAGTTTGCCCACCTTCTCTGGAGTGACGCGCTCTATCTGGCTGCGGATGACGTCGGTGTTGCTGATGATGCCGACGAGGTTGCCCGCGTCGTCCACCACCGGGAGTTTCTGGATGCCAGACCGAAGGATGACGCGCGCTGCGTCGTTGACGTCCATGTCGGGGTGTGCGACGATGAGTTCCTGGCTCATCACCTTGAAGATGGGTTCCTGGTCGTTCGCGAGCAGGAGGTCGCGCGCGCTCACGAATCCCTCGACGCGCCGTCCGTCGCACACCGGAAATCCGTTGTGTCCGTCGCTTTCGGCGATTCGGCGGGCGACGTCCTCTACGGTTGCGTCCGGAGAGACGGTCGCTACCTCGCGAGTCATGTAGTCGTTGACCGTCGCTTTGATACCCTCTCTCCCACCGTCGGAGATGGTACGTACGGCTGGCGACATGCGGTGACCGTCTTCCTCCTCGGCCTCGTCCATGCAGAGTAACCATGCGCTACCGGACAAAAAACTTCCCGACCGCGTCGCTCCTGGTGAATCCTCGCGTTCTCCGAATCACCGGAGTACGAACCTGCTTTCGTTCTCCGCTGGTTACTCCTCGCCCTCTGCGAGTTTGATGTCGAACGAGGCGATTCGCTCTCGACTCGAACCGTACTCGTCCCCACCCGGATGAGAGCGAACGGTCTCGAAGAAGCGGTCGGTGATTATCTCGCCGACGATGGTCGATAGCGACGCTTCCTCCTCGTCTTCGACCTCGCCGAGCAATCCGAGAGGAATCTGAGCCCCCGCCATGTCGGCGTGTCCACCCGCACTGCCGATCTGCCCGAACGCGGTCCGCATGGTCTCCCCGAGGTCCACGTCGGTCCCGCGAGCACGGGCCGACACGTAGACAGTGCCGTCCATGAACCCGAAGACGAGCGTGACGTTGACCCCATCCATGTTGAGCAGACGGTCCGCCGCCTGCGCGAGCGCGTCGCGATCGGAGAGCGACCCGACGCAACTTGCCAGCACCGACCCGTCGAGTTCGCGGTTTCGAATCGCACGGGCGATGATGTCGAACGTATCTCGGCTGACGGACGGACTCTCGACGCGTTCCAGGATGCCGGTGTCGGCGTAGGGGAGCAAGAACGCCGCCGCCTCGAAGTCGGCTTGGGCCACCTCCCGACAGAAGTTCTTCGTATCGACGCGGATGCCGTAGAGCAAGCCGGTTGCGACTTGCTCGTCGGGGGCGACGCCGAGATGCTCCAGGTGGTCGGCGAGCAGGGAACTCGTCGCACCCACTCCGCTGCGGAGGTCGACGAAATCGGCATCGACCGGGAGATTCGGCGGGTGGTGGTCGATGATGACGTTCACGTGCGTCTCTTCGGGCAACTGGTCGTTGACGCCGGGACTGGAGTGGTCGACGAGTGCGATGCCCGCGAACTCCGAGATGTCCTCGTCCCGGTCGAGATTGCGCAGGTCTAAATCCAGCAGATTGACGAACGCTCGATTCTCCTGGTGGGAGATAGCCCCGTAGTAGCACGTCTCGGCCTCGGTACCGACGGCCTCCGCAATTCCCGCCAGTGCAGTCGCGCTGGCGATGGCGTCTGGGTCGGGGTTGTCGTGCATGAAGATACCGAGTTTCCCGTCGACGTCGCGGAGCGTGCGCTGTAGTTCGTGGGTCCGGAACGCTGCGTCCTGGTCGGTCATCGACAGTAGCCGTTCGACGATAGCCACACCGGGGTCGATGAGCCGGTCGGCGAGGTCGGCCAACTCCTCGCGTATCGCCTCTGGTGGGTTCTCGCCGGTGTACGCGACGAGATACGCGCTCGGCCGTGCCGACCTGAGCGCTCGTGCCGCTCCCAGGTTCTGTTCGGGGTCGTCCCCGGCGACGAACGCCACGTCCACCGTGGAGTGGGAGGTGACGACCTCGACGTCCGTGGGGTCGCCACGCGTCGCCGAGACGCCCTCCGTGCGGAGCGTTTCCACTCGGCTCTCGTTTTCGTCCACGACGACGATGTTTCCGGGACGGTCAGCCACCGACTCGACGAGTGCATGCCCGACGGAACCACAGCCGAGCATGAGCCGCGAAACCATTCTACCACCGATTTCTGTCCAGAGACCTAAAACCTGTTGGGAACACACCAGCGAACCTGATTTTCTGGATATCGAGGAATGACAATCAGTGAACTGACACGACGAAACCGGGAGCGACTCAGAGTCGGAACGATGGCCGTGGTCCTGCTGTCGATGGAAACGCGATTGCAAACCTCGAATTACGAGCAGTGAACTGCAAGAACTGAACTGCAAAACTGAACGGCGAATAGTTCGCGTTCAGGCGAAGAGCGTCGCAGCGGCGTTGATGGCGGTGTCGGCCACCGGGCCGAACGCCGGCAGCAAGATGACCGTCGCGACGGCAGCGGCGAGCACTGCGACGTAGAGGCCGGTCGGCGTGCTCCTGATGTTGAACTCGCCTTCCGGTTCTTCTATCCACATCGCCTTGACGACACGGCTGTAGTAGAACAGCGACAGCGCACTGTTCACGGCACCGACGGCGGCGAGCCACCAGAAGCCGGCACCGACCGCGCCCGCGAAGAGGACGTACTTGCTGAAGAAGCCCGCGAACGGCGGGAGTCCAGCGAGACTGAACATGAACACCGTCATGGCGACACAGGCCATCGGCGCTTTCGTCGCGAGGCCGTTGTAGTCCTCGAACGTCCGGCCGACGTCCCAGTACTCGGCCAGCGCGATGAACAGGAACGCGCCCGTGTTCATGAAGCCGTAGACGAGCAGGTGCATCATCGCACCGCCCATGACCCAGTTGTCGTTGCCGCCGGAGAGGGCGGCCAGTCCGATGAGCGCGTAGCCCGCGTGTCCGATAGAGGAGTACGCGAGCATGCGCTTGACTTTGTCCTGGGTCGCGGCGGCGAAGTTCCCGAGCGTCATCGTGACGACGGCGAGAATCTGGAACGCCAGCACCCAGTCGACCGCGGCCGCCACGTCAGCGATGGGGAACGCGGTGACAAACACGCGGAACGCGACGGCGAACCCGGCGGCCTTCGAGGCCGACGAGAGGAACGCCGAGATGGGCGCGGGTGCACCTTCGTACGCTTCCGGTGCCCAGAAGTGGAACGGAACGCTCGCGGTCTTGAACGCGAAACCACCGAGCACCATCAGCACGCCGATACCGAGGATTCCGGCGAGGTTGTCCCCGCCGAGGTTGGACGCGATGAGGTCCAGGCGCAGGTGACCGGTGACGCCGTAGACGAGGCTGATACCGTAGGCGAAGATGGCCGACGAGAGCGCACCGATGAGGAAGTACTTGAGCCCTGCCTCCACGCTCCCGCGGTTTTTCTTCAGCATGGCGACCAGCGCATACGAGGGCAGACTGGCCAGTTCGAGGCTGACGAAGACCGTCGCCAGACTGTTCGAACTCGCCATCAGCGTCATGCCCGTCGCCGCGAGGACGACCATCGAGTAGAACTCGGCCTGATACGGCTGACCTTTCATGTAGTCGTAGCTTGCGACACAGACCAGCGCGGTGACGCTGGTGAAGATGAGCGCGAAGAACAGGCTCATCGTATCCACGATCAGTGCGCCGTTGTACAGTTCGATGGGTTCCTCGCCCGTCCCGGCGAAGAGGAACCACATAGCGAGTCCCCCGGCGACGACTGCGCCGAAGGTCGCGATGCCCGCGAGAAGCGGGCGGTTGCTCGTGTCGGGGTCGATACTATCCGCGACCAACAACAGGAGCGCCGTCAGTCCGAGGACGATGGCGGGAGCCATCGCGGACCACGTCGGCCACGTGAAGACTTGCGCCATCAGTGACCACCTCCCGTGATGAGGTCCATCTCACCCACGGCGTCCTGAATCATCCCGTAGAAGATGTCCGGCTGGACACCGAGCAGGATGACGAGCAGGATGAGTACTACGAGGGGTGCCACGTCGTGGAACGCGGCGCGGCCGACCTCGTAGTCCGTTTCGATGTCGAACGTGCCGAACAGGGTGCGCTGCATGGCAAAGAGCAGGTAGCCCGCGACGATGACGATACCGAACATCGCCGCCGCCGTGAACAGCGCGAGCGCGTGCCCACCGAGGACGGTCGACTGGAACGCGCCGACGAAGATGAAGAACTCCGCCGCGAACCCGGCCATCAGCGGCAGCCCCATGTAGCCGAACGCGCCCGCCACGAACACCGCGACCGTGATTGGCATCTTGTCGGCCAGTCCGGACATGTCCGAGACCATCCGAGTGTGGGTCGTGTTGTAGATGACGCCGACCGCCATGAACATCAGCCCCGAGATGAGGCCGTGTGCGACCATCTGGAACGTCGCGCCGCCGACGCCGTACATCGTGAACGCGACGAGGCCGAGGATGACGTACCCCATCGACGACACCGAGGAGTACGCGACGATGCGCTTTAAGTCGGACTGCGCCAGTGCGAGCATCGCACCGTAGATGACGCTCACGACCGCCACGATGGCGATGATGAGCGCGTAGTCTTTCGCTACGCCGGGAAGCATGGTGAAGTTGAACCGCAAGAGTGCGTACGTCCCCATCTTCAGCAGGACGCCCGCCAGCATGATGGAGACCGGCGTCGGTGCCTCCACGTGAGCGTCCGGCAACCACGTGTGGAACGGGACGATGGGCACCTTCACTCCGAATCCGACGAACATGGCGAAGAACGCGACGGTTTTCAGCGTGTTCGCGTCTACCGTTCCGACTCCGCCGAGTTGGCCGTCGTTCAACGCCTGCGCGATGGCGGGGAGGTCCCAGGTGTTCACCGAGTCGCCCAGTCCGAAGACGAGGGCGATGAAGCCGATGAACATCACGAGCGAGGCGATGTTCGTGTACACGAAGAACTTGATCGCCGCGTACTTGCGGCGTGGGCCGCCCCAGACGCCGATGAGGAAGTACATCGGGACCAGGACCATCTCCCAGAAGACGAACCAGACGAAGAAATCGAGCGCCGAGAAGACGCCGAGGAGGCTCATTTCCATGAACAACATCAGCCCGTAGAACTGGTTCTGGCGCGAGTCGACCGGCGTCCACGCCGCCAGTATCGCGAGGGGCGTGAGCACCGTCGTCAGCACCAGAAGCGGCATGCTGATGCCGTCCAGTCCGACGTGCCAGTTCAACGAGTACGGGCCGAGTGCGACCCATTCGAACGTCTCTTCGAAGGCGAGGGAACCGCCCAGCAGGGCGTTCCCACTCCCCTCGAAGGTACTGTACATCCAGAGGCTCCCGCCGAGCGGGAGCAGACTCAACACGAACGCCAGTTTTCCTGCGACCTTGGCGGGCGCGAGGAACACCACGAACGCGCTGAGGAGTGTGACCGCGATGAGTGCTTCGATCATCATCTAGAACCAACCTCCCGTGAAGCCGATGACGAGTAGCAAGACCACGAAACCGAGCACCAGCATGAGCGCGTAGTTCGTGACGATGCCGCTCTGAATCCGTTTCACGCGGCTGCCACCGAATAGGCTCACGCTGGAGACGCCGTTGACGACGCCGTCGACGACGCCCTGGTCGAACTTGTCCGCCGCACGCGCGAGCGGGAGCGTGACGCCGTTTGCGAGCCAGACCTGATACTCGTCCTGGTAGTAGTTGTTGAACAGGAGCGTCTTCACACCGCCCAGTTTGTCGGTGTGCTCGACGGGGTCGGGGACGTTGTAGAGCGTCCACGCGAGTCCCGCGCCCGCGAGTGCGAGCGCGAGCGACACCGCGCCGGGAATCAGTGGCGAGATGTGTCCTGGTTCACCGTAGGCGAACTGCTTGATGAGTTCCTCGTAGTGGTGTGCGCCGGTCGCCTCGACCGGGCCGTTGAGCCACCTGTGGAGGAACTCGATGTTCTCCATGTGCAGGAGTTCCGCGACCGGCGTCATGTTGACGAGACCGGCGACGGCGGCGAGGATACCGAGCACGACGAGCGGGAACTTGACGTTCCAGCCGACGCCGTGTGGATTCCGCGCCGTGTCGGTGCGGGGTTCGCCGTGGAAGGTCAAAAAGACCATCCGGAAGGTGTAGAATCCGGTGAAGAACACCGCGAGCAGACCCATCGCGTACGCCGCGAGCAGGATGGGATTCGCCATCCCGTGGATGAGTGCTTCGTAGAGCACCTCGTCTTTCGACCAGAACCCGGCAAACGGGATGATGCCCGCGAGCGCGAGCGACCCGGAGAGGAACGTCCAGTAGGTGACCGGCATCTTCTCCTTGAGACCGCCCATCTCCCACATGTTCTCGTTGTGGTGCATGGCGATGATGACCGACCCTGCGCCGAGGAACAGGAGCGCCTTGAAGAAGGCGTGGGTCATCAGGTGGAAGGTCGCCGCGACGTAGCCACCAGCACCCAGTCCGAGCATCATGTAGCCGTACTGGGAGATGGTGGAGTACGCGAGCACCTGTTTTATCTCGCGCTTGACGACACCCATCGTCGCCGCGAACAGCGCGGTGAAGCCGCCGATGAACGCGATGATGGCGAGCACCGTCGGCAGCAGGGCGTAGAACCCGTACATCCGTGCGACGAGGTACACACCTGCTGCGACCATCGTCGCCGCGTGGATGAGTGCGGAGACGGGCGTCGGACCTTCCATCGCGTCCGGCAGCCACGTGTGCAGCGGGAACTGCGCGGACTTGCCGACGACGCCGCCCAGCACGAGCAGACCGACGACGGAGAACCACGCCTGCGGTTCGAGGCCGAAGAACGTGGTCACGTCGCCAGCGCCGCCCTCGCCGAGCGCCTGTTCGGCCATGTGGACGAACGAGTGGTCGCCGGTGAACTGCGCGGTTCCGAACGTTGCGAACACCGCCACCACGCCGATGAGGAAGAAGTAGTCACCGAAGCGGGTGACGAGGAACGCCTTCTTCGCGGCGCTCGGCGGGCCGGGGTTGCGGAACCAGAACCCGATGAGCAGGTACGAACACAGGCCCACGAGTTCGAAGAACATGAACGCCATCAGCAGGTTGTCCGAGAAGACGAACGCGAGCATGCTGAAGGTGAACAGGCCGAGACCGGCGTAGTACCGCGGCAGGCCAGTCTCGCCCTCGTCGTTCATGTATCCGAGGCTGAAGACGTGGACGAGGAACGCGACCAGCGAGACGATGACGAGCATCATCGCCGACAGCGGGTCGAGGAAGATGCCGAAGTGCAGATTGAACGTGTCGAGACCTTCGACCCACACCAGGTTCTCGTGGTAGGGTTCGCCGCCAGCCACCGTGAGGAACACCCACAGCGAGAGGGCGAGCGACCCGCCCGTCGCGGCGATACCCGGCAGTGCGCCACCTTTCGGAAGCATCTTGCGGGCGAACTCGCCGCCGAACAGTGCGATCAGGAACGATACGAACGGCAGGAGCGCAATCAACGGAGCCAGTTCGAATGCTGTTGCCGCCATCTTACCACCTCATAGTCGTCGCTTGGGTTACGTCCACGTCCTTGAAGTTGCGATACAGCACGAGGATGATCCCGATACCCACTGCGACCTCTGCGGCGGCCAACGCCAGCGTGAACAGGCTGAACGTCTGGCCGGTCAGGTTGCCGTGATAGTGGGAGAACGCGACGAAGTTGATGTTCGCGGCGTTGAGCATCAACTCGACGCTGATGAGGAACATGAGCGCGTTCCGCCGGGTCAGAATACCGAACAGACCCGTACAGAACACGGCAGCCGAGAGCAGTAGGTAGTATTGGACTGGTATCGCTGCCATTACTCGTCGTCACCTCCCGCTTCCCGTCCGTCGTCGAACGAGGTACGACTTGCTCGGGAATCAGCCGATTCCCGACCGCCGTCCGTTCGGACCGACGTGCTGTCTCCCTCGCGGCGGGCGAGCATCACCGCACCCACCAGTGCCGCGACGAGGACGAGGTCGATTATCTCGAATACGACGAGGAACCCCTCGCTCTGGACGATGTTCTGTCCCTCGATGCCGAAGATGTTGAACATCGCGTAGCCGATACTTGCCGTGATGTTGGCTCCGTTCGGGAAGCCTGCCGCGTCTTGGAACGACGCGCCGAGAAACACCACTGCGAGGACGACGAACAACACGAGTGCGACGAAGCCGGGGAGCGCCTTCGACGCCTCTCGCATCTGTGGCCGCGAACTCATGCGTTGGTCACCTCCTCTGTACTTGTTTGACGTGTGAGCATGACGGCGAACGTTATGAGGATGAGAACCCCGCCGACGTAGACGAGGATCTGCATCGCCGCAACGAACTCCGCCTGTAACATGACGTAGTGGACTGCGAAGCTCAGCAGTGAAACGCCGAGCAACAGCGCAGCATGCCACACGTCCCGCACCAGGACAGCGCCCAGACTACTCGCTACCGTGACGGCGGCGAACAGCCCGAACGCGATCATTTCGTATGCCATTTCAGTCACCTAATGGTTTGCAGAAACGCCCTTTCAAGATTTCGAGACGGGCGTATCTACTGGTAGTCTACTGCTCCCTCGCCCTCGCCAATCCACGCGCCACGGTCTGGCTCACGGGACTGGAGTGGGTCGATATCTTTGTACCAGGGGACGTTCTTCAACTGTTCTTTGTTGTACACCAGGTCGTCTTTCGTGTCACCCGTGAACTCGAAGTTCTGGGTGAGCAGGATGGCGTCGACGGGACAGACCTCCTCGCACAGTCGGCAGTAGATGCACTGACCGACGTGGAGGTTGTACTGCTCGCCGTTGCGCTGGTCGTCCTGGACGATCTGAATGGTGTCGTTCGGACAGACGTTCTCGCACTGGCGACACCAGATACAGCGCTCCTGGCTGAACTTGTGGATGCCGCGGAAACGCGGGCTGACTTCGGGTGCTACGTCCGGGTACTCGACCGTAAACGTAGACCCGTCCAGTGCGTGTTTCATCGTCGTTGCCATTCCTTTGAGCAATCCGATCATAGCATCACCCCCACGATAACGGCCGTGAGAATCAAGTTCGCGAACGAAAGGACGAGCATGCCCTTCCAACCGATTTCGATGAGCTGGTCGATTCGAACGCGCGGAATCGCCGAGCGCGCCCACTGCGTGAACAGGAACACCGCCCAGATCTTGACGGTGAACCAGACGAAGCCGAGCGACCCTGCAGCGGGGCCGTCCGGACCACCGAGGAAGACGGTGGCGATGATAGCGCCGCCGAGGAAGATGTGCAGGAACTCACCGAGGTAAAACAGCACGAAGTACACGCTGGAGTACTCGGTCTGATACCCTGCGACGATTTCCGTCGGCGCTTCCGGAATGTCGAACGGATTCCGGCCGATTTCGGCGAGGTTCGCCGCGATGAACAACACAAACGCGAACGGGTTCACGAACGCGTACCACGCAGGAATCCCGAATCCAGCGATGGACACGAGCGTCTCCTGCTGTTGGGCGACGATCTGACTCGTCTGGAGCGAACCGGTGAAGATGACGACGGACGCCGCCGTCACGACGAGTGGAATCTCGTAGGCGATGTTCTGTGCCACCGCACGCAACGCTCCCAGAAGCGAGTACTTGTTGGCGGACGCGTAGCCGCCCATCGTCACGCCGAGAGTCGCGATGGACGCGACGGCGAACACGTACGCGAGCCCCGTCTCGGGGTCGGCGAGCTGGAGGTTGATGCCGAACAGCGAGCCCATCGGGATGACCGCGAAGCCGAGCAGTGCCGACCCCGCCATCACGATCGGGGCGAGGTCGAACGCGGGGCGGTCTGCGCCTTCCGGAATGATGAGCTCTTTCGACAGCAATCGAACCGCGTCTGCGACGATGATGAACAGTCCGAACGGCCCGACGCGGTTGACCGCGATGCGGTCGGTGAACGCCGCCGTTATCTTCCGCTTCGCCCACGGCCCGGCGAACGCCGTCATCGTCAGCATGATGGTCCCGACGATAGCCGCGGCGAGGAACGCCGACAGCAGTTCCTGCCAGGCGGCGGGGGAGTTGCCGAACAGCGCACGTGCAATCTCTTCGGGAAGGAGCACCGGACTCTCTCCCTGCAACGGAACGAAGCTCATCGGTCAACCTCCCCGAGAATCACGTCGAGACTACCGAGCGTGGCGACGAGGTCGGGGATGTACTCCCCTTCGGACATCTCTTGGAGCGCCGAGAGATTACAGAAACACGGACTGCGAATCTTGAACCGTCCCGGTTTGTCCGTTCCGTCCGAACGAATGTAGATGCCGAGTTCGCCTTTCGCACCTTCGACGGCCCGATAGGTTTCGGTGTCGGCATCAGGTTTGAGCGTCCGGGGGACGTTCGACTGAATCTCGCGTTCGTCTTCCGGCCAGTCTTCGAGCAGGTCGACACACTGGTGGATGATCTTCGCCGACTCCTCGACCTCACGCATCCGGACGAGGAGGCGTGCGTAGTTGTCGCCGCCGTCTTCGGTGACGACGTTCCAGTCGAGTTGGTCGTAGTAGCCGTAGGGGTCGTCGCGGCGCAGGTCGTAGTCGATGCCCGACCCGCGGGCGACCGGTCCCGTCACGCCATACTGTTTTGCGACCTCGGGGTCGAGAACACCGGTATCGATGGTACGAATCTGGAAGATTTCGTTGCTCGTGATGAGGTCGTGATACTCGTCGAGCGCTTCCGGCAACCCGTCGAGGAAGTCACGAATCTTCTCGAAGAACTCCTCGCGGGGTTCGGGGATGTCCCAGACGACGCCACCGAGGCGGAAGTAGTTGAACATCATGCGCTGGCCCGTGAGGTCCTCTAAGATGTTCTGGACGATCTCCCGGTCGCGCATGGCGTACATGAAGATGGCCGTGAAGTCGCCGTAGATGTCGAGACAGAACGTCCCGAGTGCCAGCATGTGCGAGGCGATACGACACAGTTCCGCGCCCATCGTCCGGATGATCTGTGCGTACTCCGGCACGTCCAGGTCGTTCAAATCCTCCGCGACGCGCGCGTACGCCCACTCGTTGAGCAGGCCCGCGGATGCGTAGTCCCAGCGGTCGGGATACGGCATTATCTGGTGGCGGTAGGTGCCGTTCTGGGCCATCTGCTCTTCACAGCGATGGAGGTAGCCGATGTCCGGTTCGACGTCGGCCACCTGTTCCCCGTCGAGGGTCGTCTTGAGGTGGAGCACCCCGTGTGTGGCGGGATGGTGTGGACCGATGTTGAGGAACATCGTGTCCGACTCGTCGTCGTGGTGGTCGTCCTGAATCGGATTCTTGTGCTCCTCGAACGAGACGATCTGTGGCCGGTCCTGGTCGTAGTTTCGAGACAGCGGGTGACCCTGCCACGTTTCGGGGAGGAGGATACGACGAAGGTCAGGGTGGTCTTCGTACTCGACGCCGACGAGGTCGTAGGCCTCGCGTTCGTGCCACTCCGCGGTGCGATAGACGGGTTCTGCCGTCTGACTCTTCGGCGCGCCGCGGGGCGTCGGCACGACGACGCTCGCTTCCTGTGTCGGGTCGGCGTACTTCTTCAGATGATAGATGCTCTCGTAGCGGTCTTCGTAGTCCTGTGCCGTGAGCATCGAGAGGTGGTCGAATCCGGCCTCGTCGCGCAGGATGGTGAGTGCCTCCTGAACTTCGTCCGGACGAATCACGAATCCCGGCGCGTTCAGGTGCTCCTCGCGTCCGATGAGGTGGTCGCCGAGCAGGTCGGCGAGTTCGTCGCCGTCGACGCCTGCGACGTCCGTGGGCAACTCTTCTTGCGAACTCATGGCGAATCAGCCCAGTTGTATCGCATGACGAGCGATTCCTCGTCGATCTCTTCGGCGAGCGAATCGACCAGTTCGTCCCGGTCCAGGTCGCCGAACTGTTCGAGTTCGTACGGCTTGACCGTCACCGGACTGCTCTCGCCGTTGGCGATGCGCTCTTGCAGTTTCACGACGCCGTAGACGAGCGCTTCGGGGCGCGGCGGGCATCCGGGGACGTGGATGTCCACCGGGATGACCTCTTCTGCGCCCTTGATGACGTTGTATCCCTCCTGGAATGGCCCACCACTGATAGAACACGACCCCATGTTCACGACGAACTTGGGTTCAGGCATCTGGTCGTAGACGCGCTTCATGCGCGGCGCGAACTTCGAGACGATGGTACCTGGAACGATCATCACGTCGGCCTGTCGCGGCGAGGCACGCGGCACACCGGAACCGAAGCGATCCAGGTCGTGTTTGACCGCGTACGTGTGCATCATCTCGATGCTGCAGCAGGCGATACCGAACTGCAGCATGAACATCGACGACCCGCGCACCCAGTTCATGAACTTGTCGAACTTCGTCAGGATGAACGGCGACGCGCCGAACGCCTCTCGAAGCTTCGAGTTGAAGCGACTATCGACGCCTTCCATCCGGGCCTGACGAGTTTTCGTCTGTGGGGCTGTGCTACCCTCGATGTACTCCCGTGGTTCGTTACTCATTGTTCAACTCTCCGTTGCGTTCCGCGGGGGCTACGAACCCACCGCACCGCACCGTTACGCCATGCCCATGCGAGGCCGACGACGAGAACGGCGATGAAAACCAACATCGGGACGAATATCGTCACCAGATCGACACCGTTGTCGATTGCGTTACGATAAATGACGGTCCATGGGA
Source organism: Haladaptatus ordinarius (assembly GCF_054177595.1). NCBI lineage: Archaea > Methanobacteriati > Methanobacteriota > Halobacteria > Halobacteriales > Haladaptataceae > Haladaptatus > Haladaptatus ordinarius. The sequence continues at coordinate 63,588 of NZ_JBPEHH010000002.1, forward strand.
AGATCAGAACCGTCTCGATGTCGAAGACGACGAACAGCAGCGCAACCAGATAGTACTGGATGTTGAAACGAATGCGCGTCGTCCCGGTTGGAATTTCACCGCTCTCGTAGGTGGCGGATTTCCCTTGTTCTGGCACGGTCGGTCTGAGAAGGCTCGAAATCACCATCATACTCAACGGGATGACAAGCCCCACCAGCGCCAACGCGCCAATAGCTACCCATGGATTCATACCGGTATTCTCCTAGCAGGCGGTCTTTTGTGAGCGCACCCCTATAAGCGTTGATTCTTGCGATTCGGGGCGGTCTGGCCTGGTTGCGGCCGTCTCCCGGCAACTGACGCTTTCTCCTCCGTAACGCTACATTTCTCAGAGAGAGTGGAATGTCCACGCCGCCAGAGTAGACAAAAAGAAGAGAGTTTACGTTCGGTCGCGGAACTGCGGTGTTCCCAGTTCGTGGAGACTGCGCGACACCTCTCCGACGTCCTGCTGGAGTTCGTCGTGGTACGCAACTAGTCGTTTCCGCAGTTCGTCGTGTTCACGCGCGAGCATCTGGACCGCCGAGAGGGCGGCGTTGAACGACTTGCCAGCGTCCACGGCAACGATGGGCGCACCGGTCGGCATCCCGATGACCGACGAGACGGATTTCTCCTGCACCGGAACGCCGACCACCGGAAGTGGATACGCGAGCGACGCGGTCATGTTGGGCAGGTCGGCCGACTTCCCACCCGCCCCGGCGACCACGACGTCCAGTCCACGGGCTTCGGCCGTCTTCGCGTAGGCGTACATCAGTTCCGGGGTGCGGTGGGCCGAGACGACGTAGGTTTCGAACGTGAATCGTGCGTCCGGTGGGTCGTCGTAGTCGGTCACCTCCTCGAACCCGAGTTCGGTGAGCGCGTCGTAGGCTCCCGACATCACGTCCAGGTCGGAGTCGCTTCCCATGACGATGCCCACCTCTGGCGTATCTTCGGGAGCGCGGTCACGTTCCGCTTCGGTTTCGAACTGTTCGACGAGTTCCTGGACTGATTCTGCGGTGGTCATTTGAAAGAAAGCGTATCGGTAAGCGAGCGTGCTTCGGCCAGCAAGTCGCTGGCGGACGATTCGTCGGCGGCAGATTCACCGACGGGCGGGTCGCCGACGAGCGTGACGTGTCCCATCTTCCGGAGGGGCCGAACCTCGCGCTTGCCGTACCAGTGAAACGACGCGCCGTGCGTGGCGAGGACGCGCTCGACGCCCGAGAGGTTGGCCGGCCGCGGGTCGTTCACGTCGCCGAGGACGTTCGAGAGCACGACGGGACTCCGGAGGTCGGTCGCACCGAGCGGGTAGCCGAGGACGCCCCGAACGTGCTGTTCGAACTGCGAGGTGAGCGTCCCCTCGATGGTGTAGTGGCCCGAGTTGTGCGGACGCGGGGCGATTTCGTTGACGGAAATTCTGCCATCTTCGTGTTCGAACAGTTCGATGCCGTACGCGCCGCGTCCCGACAGCACCGAGAGGGCGTCTCGCGCGACCGTCTCCGCCCGCTCTCGGACGCGCTCGGGGGCCCGTGCTGGAACGACCGTCTCACGGAGAATCTCCGCTTCGTGGACGTTCTCGCCGACGGGAAACGTCGCCACCTCGTCGTCGCCTTTCACGGCGATGACTGAGAGTTCGCGCTCGAAGGGGACGAACTCCTCGACCAGCAACTCGCCCGACAGCTCCGCGAGCACGTCGTCTATTTCCTCGGGGGATTCGACGGGGAGGTTCCCTCTGCCATCGTACCCGCCGCGCCGGGCTTTCACCATCATCGGGTAGCCAAACGCCTCGCCCGCATCGAGGAGGTCCTCACGGTCTTCGACGGCACGGAAGTCGGGGACTGGAATCCCGGCCTCGTGGAGCGTTCGGTTCTGAACGAGTTTGTCCTGAATCGTTCGGAGGGTGTCGGGGTCGGGATGTACCGGCACGTCGTACTCCTCGCCGACCGATTCGAGCAGGTCGGGGTCGGCGAGTTCTATCTCGAACGTCAGCGCGTCTGCCCGGTCGGCGAGTTCTCGAATCGCGTCCGGGTCGTCGAAGTCGCCGACGATCTGGTCGCGGGCGACGAGCGACGCCGGGCAGTCGGGCGTCGGGTCGACGACGACCAGTTCGACGCCGAGCGGGGCGGCCGCCTCCGCCAGCATCCGGCCGAGTTGCCCGCCGCCTACGACACCGAGCGTTGGCGGTGAAGCCGTAGTCATGTGGTCCGCTGGTTATCGCTGTGGGTGCATAAGATTTGCCAACCTGACCGAAGAATATACACGTTTATGCAGTCGCGTTCGCCCGCTGGAGCGCGCTCTTGTTGATGTACACCGTCGTCTCGCTCCCATAGAGCGTGAGTTCGTGGTCGTAGACGACGTACTCGCCCAGATACCGCTCCACGTCTGGTTTCTTCTCCGTCCGGGTGATGACGACCGGCGGTCGTCGTTGACCGAGCGATTCGTTGTTCAAGGTGCTGTCGACGCTCGCGTTCGCCATCTCCGTGTACCACGGCAGCGGCAGGCGATTGTACCAACTGTTCGCGGGAGGCCAGTAGTCGTTGTCACTCTCGTTGGGGACGTAGAAGATGTAGTCGCTGTTCTCGTTTACGTACCCGTAGTAGAGCACGTCCGTCCCCTCGTCGTTGGCCCGCGACACGGCCTGGACTTTCTCCAGCGTCGATTTGATTCCGGGTGCCGGTTGGCCGTACTGCACGAGGTCGTTTTCCTCCTGGCCGCCGAACAGGCCGGGAACGTGTTGGTCCTGTGGGTGCAGAAAGACCACGTTCACCGCCGGGAAGGCGACCTGGACGACGACGAGGAGCACGACGAGGGCGGCGGCAGCGGTCCCGAAATCGTCGTCGTCCTCGTACGCTTCTCGCCCCCACCGGTAGAGCAGGCCTGCACCGACCGCCGCCGGAATCGCGAGGGGAGCGACGACGTGAACCGTCGCCCACGGAGCCTTGATGTCCGTGACCAGGGGATAGCCGAGAATGCCGACCGCACCCCAGTAGAAGGCGAACGAGACGAGGTCGCGGGGGTGGTCGTTCACGTACCGGGCAGCGAGGAATCCGACGACTGCGAGAACGAGCAGTGCGAGCGCACCGAATTCGAGGACGCCGACGAAGTGCTCGAAGTAGGGGAGATAGGAGTGACCCTGGCTCTGTGCCCACTGGCCGGCGAACTCGTTCCACGACCCGACCGTCGCTTCCCCGACGACTGCGCCGAACATCGCCGGGTCGCCGAACGCTTTCCACAGTCCCGGCCCCTCGACGCCGCGCGCTCGTGGCGCGTAGAAGTAGACGACGATGACGAAGAATTCGACGAGGGCAACCAGGAGGTGTGGCGCGTACCGCGAGAGCCAGCGGCCAGTTCGGTTCGCGTGTTCGACGAACACGCCGGTCCACCCCCGTTCGTGGGTGCGCGCGAGAAACAGTCGGTGGTCGAGCAACAACACCGTCGCACCGAGCCACGAGAGAAGGTAGAGCAGCACGTTCTCTTTCGTCGTGAACCCGAGCGCGAGTGCGGCGGTTCCGGCGTAGAGGTACCGCACTCGTCCCGTCGCGTGCGCGCGGAGGAAAAATCCGAGGGCGAACAGCATGAACGCCGCGAGCAACACGTCGTTTCGCATGAACCGCGAGTAGTAGAGCAAGATGGGATTCACGGCGAAAAAGAGCGCCAGCGCCACCACCTCGGATTCGCGGAGGTGGTCGCGGTAGAGCCATGCCGCCAACGGGAGCAGTCCGGTGACGACCGCGACCGGCAACCGGGCCACGAAGTCACTCGCACCGACCAGTTCGAAGAGGACGCTGTTCACCTGCGGGAAAAACGGGCCGTGGATGATGGCGTGATACTCCCAGATACCGGTCTCCCGATAGCGGAGAATCCAGTACCCGACGCGAGCCTCGTCCCAGTGGGCGAACCGACTCCCGAGACGGAAGAGACGGAGCGCGAGCGCGAGTGCCGTGACGGCGAGGACCGCGGCGAGCCCCCGCCGCCCCGCCACCCAGCCGACCGGCCGTCGTTCGCCTGAACTCATTATTTTCTCTCAAGACGCAGGGGGGATACAAGCGTTGCGGAGAGCGGTAGTTCTTTTACTCGCGCTGGCCTCCCGCCTCACATGGTAACGCTCGGATTTGTCGTCGCGGATTTCAACGCGCCGATAACGGAGCAGATGGAGGCGTCGGCACGCGAGGCCGCCGAAAAAAGAGAGGCCGATATCGCGGAGACGATTCACGTCCCCGGTGCGTACGACACGCCGCTCGCGGCGGACAGACTCGCCCGACAAGAGGATATCGACGCCGTCGCGGTGCTCGGCGCGGTCATCACCGGTGACACCGACCACGACCAGGTCATCGCCACTGCCGCGACCCAGAAACTTTCGGACGTCAGCCTCGAACGGGACAAACCCGTCACGCTCGGCATCATCGGCCCGGGAATGTCGGCGGCGGAAGCCCGCGAACGAACCGACGCTGGCGCGCGGACGGTCGACGGCGCACTCGACCTCGTGGAGGCGCTATGAACTTCGCGGACCGCATCCAGCGCGTCGAACCGAGCGCGACCCTCGCCATCAGCAGTCTCGCATCGCAACTCGAAGCCGACGGCGTCGACGTCGTCGACCTGAGCGTCGGCGAACCCGACTTCGCCACGCCCGAGAACGTGGTCGAGGCCTGCGAGCAGGCGATGGAAGACGGCCACACCGGGTATCCGCCGTCGAAGGGGGTTCCGGAACTCCGTGAAGCCATCGCCACGAAGCTACGGGCGGACGGTCTCGAGTACCGCGCCGACAACGTCATCGTCACGCCCGGCGCGAAGCAGGCGCTCTACGAGACGGTCCAGACCGTCGTGGACGACGGCGACGAAGTCGTCCTCCTCGACCCGGCGTGGGTCTCCTACGAGGCGATGGTGAAACTCGCCGGTGGCGACCTGACGCGGGTCGACCTCGCGCCACACGACTTCCAACTCGAACCTGCCCTCTCCGACCTCGGGGACGCCATCTCCGACGAGACCGAACTGCTCGTCGTCAACTCGCCGTCGAATCCGACCGGGGCGGTGTACTCCGACGCCGCGCTCGAAGGCGTCCGTGACCTGGCGGTCGACCACGACGTGACCGTCATCAGCGACGAAATCTACGAGCAGATCACCTACGGCGTCGAGACGACCAGTCTCGCCACGCTCGACGGGATGTTCGAACGGACGGTCACGATAAACGGTTTCTCGAAAGCCTACTCGATGACCGGCTGGCGACTCGGCTATCTCGCGGCTCCGGAAGACCTCGTCTCGGAGGCGGCGAAACTCCACTCACACTCGGTTTCCTCGGCGACGAACTTCGTGCAGCGGGCGGGCGTCGAAGCACTGCAGAACACCGAACGCGAGGTCAGCGAGATGGTCGAGGCGTTCCACGAACGCCGTGACCGCCTCGTGGCCCTGCTGAACCAACACGACGTGGACATTCGAACGCCCGATGGAGCGTTCTATCTGATGTTACCCGTGACCGACGGCGAGACACAAAGCGCCTCGAAAGCGAGCGGTGACGAACCGCGAACCGACGACCAGCAGTGGTGTGAAGACGCACTCGAAGAGGCTCACGTCGCCACGGTGCCGGGAAGCGCGTTCGGCGCACCGGGTTACGCCCGGATTTCCTACGCCACGGACATCGACCGCATCAAGGAGGCAATCGAGCGACTGGTCGACGCAGGCTTCCTCTGAAGACGGGAGCGCTCGCTGCGACGGTTTTTCTGCGAGGTTCGTACAGTCGTGAGGCGGCAATCGAGGTGGTTTTGAGTCGGTCGGTTCTCTCAGTTCCGAACGACGTACCGATTCGCGATGTAGATGCCGATAGCGACGCCGACTGCCGGGGGAATCGACAGTTGGAGACTCGCTCGCAGACCGTATCCGAGCGCGAAAAGCGAGAGAAGAAACGTGAGGACGAACCCGGCGACGCCGAAGACGAGCGCCCTCTCAAGCGGTGAGGTGGACATACGTTTCGTCTCAGACGCCCTTGCCCATCAGATGGCTGCGGAGCACGTCGTCGTCCTTGTTGCCCGCGCCGGTGTTGAGCAACACCACGGTGTCGTCTTCGTCGAACTCCCCTCGCTGGGCGAGTTCCCACGCCCCGCTCGCGGCGGCGGCACAGGTCGCGCCCATCTCCAGCCCTTCCTGCTGGGCGACGGCGACGGCGGAATCGAGAATCTCCTCGTCGCTCGTCGCGACCACACCGCCGTCGCTCTCGCGGATGGCGTCCAGGATGAGCGGACTCGCGCCGGGGTCCGGAATCTCGATACCGCCACAGATGGTGTCGGGCGTCTCCCACGCTTCGTGTACCGACTTGCCCTCGTCCCACGCTTTCACGATGGGCGCACATCCGGTCGACTGGGCGGCGTACATGGCCGGGAGGTCGTCGGTGAGGCCCAACTCGCGGAACTCCTTTGCGGCCTTGTGCATCCCGACGAGTCCGACGCCGCCGCCGGTCGGGTAGACCACGGCGTCGGGGACCTCCCAGTCCATCTGTTCGGCGATCTCGTAGAACATCGTCTTCTTCCCCTCGTGACGGTAGGGCGTGACGAACGTCTGGACGGAGTACCAGTCCTCGTTGTCCATCGCGTCGGCGTAGGCCGCGCCAGCGTCGCCGATTCGGCCTTCGACGACGGTCATGTCGCCCCCGTGGACGTTCACCATCGCCTTGTTCGTGAATCCCGCGCGCGTCGGCAGGAAGACGTGCGAGGCGAGTCCGGCGCGCGCGGCGTAGGCCGCGGCGGCCTGCCCGGCGTTCCCGGCGGATGCGAGCGCCACGTCGCTCGCTCCGTGCTGTGTCGCCGCCGTCACCGCCATCGTCTGCCCGCGGTCTTTGAACGTCCCGGTCGGATTGCGCCCCTCGTCTTTGAACAGAACGCGCCCGACGCCCATCTCTTCGGCGAGGTTCGGACACTCGACCAGCGGCGTCGCACCTTCGTCCATCGTCACCGCCGAGTCCCGGGTGAACGGGAGCAGTTCGGCGTACTTCCACATCGTCTCGAACGGCCGGGATTCGAGGTCACGCCGCGAGAGTTCGATTTCGTCGTAGTCGTAGTCCGGGTCGAGGATGCCACCGCAGTTGGGACAGCGGTGGGTTCCCACCTCCGCGCCGAATGTCTCGTCGCAATCTAGACACGTCAGGCCGATGAAAGCGTCCGTCGTCTCCATAGTCGAACCTTCGTGGGCGGACACTAAGCACTGTTCATTCCTCAGCTTTTTTGTTCCTAGATGGTAACTGACAGTCATGCAACCAGACGCCGTCCGGCCGGAACTCGCGGAGCGCGCCGACAGTTTGCGCGCTTCGCTGACGGACCGGTGGGGCGACGTTCCCCACCGGATGCGCGACCCAATCCGGGTGCCGGAACACGAATTCCCGGAATCCCCGGACGACATCTTCCCGTGGGTCGCGGTCTGTTTCGTCGTGGACGACGGGCGGATTCTGCTGATACGGGATTCGGGCCACTCTCCCGCGTGGGAACCGGCAGGCGGGAAGGGAGAACCGGGAGAACGACCTGCCGAGACCGCCGAGCGCGAGACCCGAGAGGAGGCGGGAATCGACTGCGAGGTGACGGACTTGCGATTCACCGAAACGCTCCGATTCGACTACGGGAACTCGATTCTCGTACCGGTGTTGCAGGCCGGATTCGTCGCCCGGCGCGTGGGTGGTCGTGCGCTCGCACGCGAACCAAAAATAGAGAGAGCGGAGTGGTTTTCGCTGGGCGAACTGCCCGAGGGGACGCAGTTCCGCGAGGAGATTCGGTCACTACTGATCGAACGGTAGGTCTGGCTAAACGACCGTCGTTCGCCACTGGCCTATCTGAAAGTCAAACTGGCATCGACGTATGAAAAAACCCCACACGAGTTAGGCCAAGAAACGTTTAGGCGACACGAACGATTTTCGTACATGACAACCGTCATCGTCGTCGGAGCTGGACTCGCGGGACTGGTCGCAGCGCGACGGCTCGCTGAACTGGGAATCGACGTACGGCTATTCGAACGCGAGGACGACGTCGGCGGGCGAGTCCGCTCCCAACGGGAAGACGGCTTCGTCTTCGACAGGGGATTTCAGGTGCTCTTTACCGCCTACCCCGCCGCACGACGCGAACTCGACTACGACGACCTCGATTTGCGGTATTTCGCCCCCGGTGCGGTGTTGGCCCGTCCCGGCAGGCGGTCGGTGCTGGCCGACCCGTTCCGCGACCCACGCGCCCTGTTCGAGTCGGCGACGAACCGCGAGGTGCGTCTCGCCGACAAGGTGCGAGTCCTGGGACTCCGGCGCGAACTCGCCCGGAAGCCGAACCGCGAAATCTTCGCCGGGGACGACCGGACCATCGAGGAGTATCTTCGCGAGAAAGGATTTTCGGAGGCGTTCCGCGACCGCTTCGCCGGGCCGTTCTACGGCGGCATCACGCTCGACCGGTCGCTTTCCACGTCGAAGAAGGTGTTCGAGTTCACATTCAAGATGCTCTCGACTGGCCGAATCGCGATTCCGGCGGACGGGATGGGTGCGATTTCCGAGCAGTTGGCGGCGACGGCGCGGGAGGCGGGTGCGAGGATTCACTGCGGAGACGAGGTGTCGGCAGTCGAGTCGAGTGGTGACGAGGCGGCTATCGAAGTCGGCGGCGAGACGCTCTCCGCCGACGCGGTCGTCGTCGCGACCGACCCGCAATCCGCTCGCGAGTTGACCGGCGTCGAGTCGATTCCGACGGCGGCCCGTGGCTGTGTCACCCAGTACTTCGCGCACGCCGAGTCGCTCGACGCGGGAAAACGAATCGTGTTGAACGCGGCGGACGACGCGCCGAACGAAATCGTCCCGTTGTCCGCGGTCGCGCTCGAGTACGCACCCGACGACCGCGAACTGCTTTCCGCGACGTTCCTGGGCACGCCCGACCGGGGCGACGACGACCTCGCCGAGACGGTTCGAGAGACGCTTCGAGGGTGGTATCCCGAGCGAACGTTCTCGAACCTCGAACACCTGCACACCGACCGAGTCGAGTTCGCGCAGTTCGCCCAACCGCCTGGCATCTTCGATACCCTGCCGGACGCTCAAACCGGTCGAGGACGGGTCTACCTCGCTGGCGATTACACGGACGCCTCCTCGCTCAACGCCGCGATGGAGAGCGGGCGGAGGGCCGCCCGCGCGGTGTACGAGGACCTGTGACCGGTTCGTGGCTCACAACATCTCCCGAAACTGTCCGAGCGGCGGAAACCGGTACGTCTCGCCCGCGTCGTCGGAGACGATGGGGCGGAGTGGGTCCGAACTGGTGACGAACGGAGTCTGGAAGTCGTTCCCGCGCATGCCGTTGACGACGGTGCCGGTGGCGAGGCGGGTAAACGCCGGGAGGACTAACACGTCCGAGTCGCTGAAGGTGTTCGATCCCCAGAGGTAGCACGGTCGGCGTCTGCCTTCGATTTCGATGGCCGGGTGATCGTGGCCCACGACGTAGCGCGGTGCGTCTGTCGTGGGTTCCGCGTGACCGTGACAGACCAGCGTGTCGTCGGCGAGGCGGTACTCGTCACAGGCGTCGGTCAGTTCGTCGAGCATCGAATCGTGATTGCCCCGAACTGCGACGAGCGTCGCACCCGCTTCTTCGGCGAGCGTCCGGAGGTCTGCGAGGGTGTCCGGCACATCGTCGGGAATCCGGTCGAAGGCGTGGAGCACGTCGCCCGCGAGGACGACCTCGCTCGGAGCGAATCGGTCGAGCAGAGCGCCGAAGCGACTCGTCAGGTCGCGCCGTTCGCCGAGTGGGAACTCGATGCTGGAGGTGGCGTCTTTCCCAACGTGGAGGTCTGCGAGAACGAGCGCGTCTGCACCGGGGAGGTAGGCCGCCCGGTCGGCGAACTCAGCGTCCTCCATCGGCCCTGATGGTGCTCTCTTCACCCGGGATGGCATCGTCACTGCCGATGGCGTGGGAGAGGTCGTACTCCCGGCCAGTGACGAGGTACGCCACGTCCTCGATGACCGTCACCAGTTCCGGTAGGTCGCGGACGACGAGCCAAAGGATACCGACCAGCGCGACCACCGCGAGGAGTTGGCTGAGGACGCGGTCGGCGATGAAAAACGACACCATGCCGGGGTCGCTGTAGCCGACGAGACTGGTGATGGGGCCGACGAAGTACTGGAACCACTGGTTGCCGAAGGCCAGCGCGATGAAGACGTTGCGGACGACGTTCAGCGCCCAGATGATGGAGACGGCCAGTGCGAACGCTCGGAGTTTCCGGCGCATCGGTGCTTTCACGGCCGCGATGAGGCCGCCGAAGATGCTCATGCTCCCGATGCCGGTGCAGGCGAGGACGAGGTAGGTGTAGTAGGAGTGGCCCGTCTCGTCGGTGAAAATGAACGCACTGTGGTAGCCGTTCTCCTCGGCCGTGGTGAACTCGGGGTCGTACCCGAGCAGTTCGATGACGGCGTTCGTCTGGTAGCTCACCTGTTCGACCAGCCACTCTCGCAGGAACTCGACGCTCGAAAACGGGAGGTAGATGACGCCCATCGCCGCCACCGCCCGCGAGAGCACGAACAACGAGTCTCGACCCGAGTAGAGTTGATACCCTGCGTACACGCAGAGGGGCACCGCTGCGAGGCTGAGAGTTCCTTCCACGAAGCTCTTCATTTCGAAGGCGAACCGTGGGAAGAGGATGCCCCAGAACGCGCCGAACAGCACCCACGCTCCGGCTCCGACGGTGCGAGCAGTGTGGCGGTCGTACCGTTCGATGACGGCGGTTGCGACGAACGCCGTGACGACCAGCCAGGCGAGCACGTCGGGGAGCCACGCGGGTACGTCGAGGAAGGCTACGGGGAGCACGGCGGTCACTGTTCGACACTTGTCGTCCCGAAATATAGACCTGACGCTCGCTTTCGAGGTCAGAAAACGACGGGACACCGCTGGTATTTTTATCGCTCCCCCCGACAGTCGGGGCATGGCCGACGTGCTGGACGACAAACGCGCCGCGACCCGATTTCGCATCCTGGCCGAAATCGCCGACCGCCAACCGGCGGTGAGCCAGGGTGAGATAGCAGACGCCGTCGGCGTCACGAGCCAGGCAGTGAGCGAGTACATCCGGGGACTCGTAGACGACGAACTGGTGGAAAAGGAGGGTCGCTCGCGCTACAGCGTGACGAAAGAGGGCGTCGACTGGCTCTTGCAGTCCGCGACGGACGTTCGGCGGTTCGCAGACCACGTCACCGACGACATCCTCGGCAACGTCGGTGAGGACGCCGCGATAGCCACGACAGATATCGAAGCCGGGTCGCCGGTGACGCTGTCGCTACAGAACGGGTTGCTCCACGCCACGCCCGGAGACCAGGGACCAGCCACGGGCATCGCCACGACCGATGCAGCAGAGGGCGACGAAGTCGGCGTGACGGAGTTCGAAGGGATAATCGACCTCGACCCGGGACGCGTGACGGTGTACCAGATTCCCCCGGTTCGTTCCGGCGGGAGTCGAGCGGTCGATTCGAGCACACTGGCGGCGGCGTGCGAAGGAAGCGACGTGCTCGCCGCGACCGGTGTCGAGGCGGTCGTCGCGCTTCGCTCCGCAGGGGTCGAACCGAGCGTCACGTTCGCGGCCGGTGCGGTCGCTGCCGAGGCCGCAGAGCGTGGTCTGGACGTGGTTATCGTCGCAACCGGTGACAGCGTCGGGCGGGTGACGGACGCCCTCAGAGACGCTGGTGTCGCCTACGAAGTAGCGAACGTCAGTTAGCGCGCCGTTTCGCTGTCGTGTACGCCTCGCGGACGCGTTGGAACTCCTCGCGCGTTCCGCCGTGGTCCGGATGCGCGTCTTTGATTTTCTCCCGGTAGGCCGACTTTATCTCCGAGAGCGTCGCGCTAGTCGGGAGTCCGAGGATTGCGAACGCAGCCCGCGTTGTATCGACTTCCTCATCTTCCAACGTCGGTGTCTCGAAGGGGAGACGGTCGCCGAGATGGTACCCCGGCATCTCGTGTTCGACCAGGACGGCGTAGGTGTCCGATTTCTCGATGCGGAAGAAGGCTCGCGCGTCGAAGGTGATGGCGACGTCACGCTCGGGAAGATAGAACGCAACGTGCTGGCCCGCAACGAAGTGGTCTTCGGCGAAATCTTCTCCGATAGCGCGGAGATACTGGCGAATCTCCACTCGGCGTTTGCCCTCTCCGAAGACGTAGGTGGCGTTCGTCGCATTCGGGGTGGGGAACAGTCGCGACCCGGCGAGGAAGATGCCGGTGATGACGACCGCTGCCGCCACCGACAGCCAGAGGCCGACGACCAGCCACTCGGGCATGGTACTCTGGTAGGGTGTGAGTGATAAAGAAACTCCCGCCGAGAACGACGAACGTCTCCGTCGTCGGCAAACATGATTTTCGAGCTTCGTTTAATTATTCAATGTTTAATATTGGGAAACAATGGCAAACTTAATACCCGTCGGTTATGATGTATATGAGTAACGACTGCGAGGAACGGAAACCGTTGTCACCCATAGAACATGAGACTCAAACATCCGGAGAACGAAAGTGAACTCGACGAGAGTGAGATTCACAACGTTCTCCGTAACGACCGGCGACGCGAAACACTTCGATATCTAAGAGAGGTGGACGGGTCGCTTATGGTCGACGACCTGGCAGAGCACATCGCGGCGCTCGAAACCGGTGAGTCGCCACCCCCGCGAAACGTCCGAAAGAGCGTCTACGTCTCTCTCCACCAGACACACCTGCCGAAACTCGACGACCTCGGTATCGTCACGTACGACCAGCGCTCGAAAGAGCTCACGCTGGAAGACCGGGTCCGAGACGTCGAGGTCTACATGGAGGTCGTCGAAAAGAACGACGTGACGTGGGCGATGTACTATCTCGGCCTCGGCTTGCTCGAACTGGTCGTCCTCCTCGCGGTACAACTCGACCTCTTTTCGGTACAGATGATAAATTTCGAACGCTGTGTCTGGTTTTTCCTCGCGCTCTTCGTCGTCTCTGCAATCTATCAGATATACAGTGAACAGGCGCGGGCGCTGTTCTAACCGATGTACCTGAGGTCGTCGTCGGAGGGGACGGCGGCCTGCTGGGCCTCCATCTCCTCGATTTTGCCGACGACTTCCTCCATCTCCTCCGCTCGGTCTTCGAGCGACCCGAAGTCGACTTCGAAGCCGAGCACGTTCTGAAGGACTTCGAGAACGGCTTGCGAACTCTTCGGGTCGACGAGATAGCCACTCGTCTCACCCATCAAGCAGGCTGCGTCGATACCGCGACGGCCACCGAGGCCGAGCAAGAGACCGCTCGTGCCGACGATGCCGCCCGCCGGTTCGTCCTCGCGGAACTCGACTCCGGCCTCTTCGAGTTCGGAGACGAACTCCGTGTCCGTCGCTGCGCCCAACACGTCGTACTCTTCGATGAGTTCGCCGGTCGGCACGCCGCCGAGGGCGAACACGCGTTCGACGCCGAACTCCTCGGCGACGTCGAGGAACGCGTTCGTGAGCCGGTAGTGACCCACGTTGTCCTGTGCCTGATAGTCGCCGGACAACACGAGCACGTCCTGTCCGTCCAGCGTCAACGCGTGAAGTTCGACACAGACGAGTTCGGTGGTTCCGTCGTCGCCGACGCTCACTTGCGGCGGGAGATGCTCGGAGTACACCCTTCGAACGAGTTCGGATTCTTTCTCCTCTAAAAGATGCTCGGTGACGAGTTTCCCGACGTGACCGACACCCGGCAGTCCCTCGATGAGTACCGGCGTTTCCAACTCCGGATTGGCGACGATTTCGATATCAACTTCGTCCATGTGCCTTATTCGCGAGCGCGCCGCTTAAGAGCGCGTCGGTACTCTCCGTACGGGTCGTCGGGGTCGAACGGGGCCGGCGCGCTGTTCGTGGCATCTGCTCCGCAGGCTGGACACGTGGGAGAAAGAGTGTACACCGGGCGGTCGTGTTCCGTTTCCCACGCCGAACACACCCGGATGTCCGATTTCATTCGTCGTCGGTGTGTCGGTCGCGGTGGAAGTCGGCGGTGCCGCCGGTCTTCTCGATGGCCGCCCGGGCGCGGGCGACGCTCTCTTCGAGTTGCGCCTCGGCAGTCTTGTAGTTCGGTGCCTTGACCCGGATTCGATACTCGGGTGCGCCGACGTACGTCACGTCGAGTTCGATTTCCTCGGGGATGTCACCGTTCCCTTCGGCGGCTTTCAGCGCCTCTTTGATGGCGTCGACGCCGTCTTTGTTCGGATTGCGGAGGTCGACGTAGCCGGTGACGTTGACGTAGGGCACCGAGACGTTCTCGCGTGCCGTCTCGACCAGCGAGTCGACCTCTTCGTCGGTGAGGTTGGTGGGTGTGAGAACGTCCGGGCCGTGGATGGCCGCCTGTTCGAAGCCGTCGTAGATGCTCCCGAACTCGGCGAGCAGTTCGTTGGCGACGTGCGTGTACTGCTCGTCGGTCATCTCCTCGCCGAACGCGAGCGCGAGCCACTTGTCGGCTTTCTGCTCGTTCTTCCAGTCCTGAATCTTCTCGCTGCGCTGGTGCTCGTTGACGTCTTTCAACGAGAGGTCGATCTGCTGTGAGCCCTCGTCGACGTCGAGCACTTTACAGACGACCGTCTGGCCCTCGTTGACGTGGTCGCGGACGTTCTTTATCCATCCACTGGCGACTTCGCTGACGTGGATGAGACCCCGTTTTTCCTCATACTCTTCGAGGTCGATGAACACCCCGAAGTCCTCGATTTCGTCTACCTTTCCGACAACGAGTTCGCCGGGATCGGGCCAGCCACTGTATTTCATCGGGATTGGATCGTCTCTACGACTTCGCCGTCTATTTCAGCCTTGCCGCCGCTCGGCGAGGCGAGGCGGTGCCCGCAAACGACGCAGTTGACCTCGCTTGCGGCTTTTCCGAAGACGGTCTGTTCGTTCTCGCAGTCCGGACACTGGACGGTGTAGAAGTTTCCTGCCATGTGTTACTCCTGGAATTCGAGTCGGCCTGCGCGCCATCCCTCGCGGAGATGTGCCTTGCCGCACTCGCTGCAGCGGTATTTGAGGTCGGTTTTCTTCGTCGGTTTGTCCCCACCGGGAACTTTCGAGAAACCACCGGCGTTACCGATGACGGCTTTGCCGCGTTTCTGCTGGCGGGCGTCCCACTTCATACCCGTCCGGCGTCCGGTGCGAACCTTCTCGACTTCGTGTTCGTGGTGTGCGTGACAGTGCGGACAGTACGTGTTAAAGCGTCGTGGCATCTGCATAGATATCGACCTTACGGACGAGTTGCGTCCCGGTGCTTAAAACCCGTTTGGTTTCGAGTCTGACGACACGAGCGACACCGGCCGACGCGTGAGACGATGTGCGATTCCGGCAGACGACCGAGACCCACGACTCCACTCG
This sequence comes from Haladaptatus ordinarius, assembly GCF_054177595.1. Taxonomy (NCBI): domain Archaea; kingdom Methanobacteriati; phylum Methanobacteriota; class Halobacteria; order Halobacteriales; family Haladaptataceae; genus Haladaptatus; species Haladaptatus ordinarius. Next base: position 78,907 of record NZ_JBPEHH010000002.1, read on the forward strand.
GCACGGCGGCGTGATACCCTTCGAAGCGCTTAATTGACCGCCTTCCGAATCGCCGGGTATGAAGCGGCTCATCATTCACGGGAATCCCGGCATCCGGAAGAACGCCATCATCGAGTACGACGGTGGCGAACGCGTCTGTTTCTCCGTCACGCGACAGGGCGACTGGCACGGGCCGGATGAACCACAGCTCTGGTGTGTCATCGGCACCGAGGACGAACGCGACGATTTCGAGACGCGAAACTACGTGCCCCACTGGCTCGACACCGAAGCCATCGACGCCGACGACGTGGAAGTCGTCAAGCACGCCGACGACCTCGCAGTGTCGTAATCGACAAACCACCTCTCCGTCTCTTTCTCGCGTCTCGTCTTCGGGAGTCCGCCGGTAGCTCTGTCGGACGGGCCAGTAACGACGAGTCCGCTCGCGAAATCGAAAGGAGTGGCTTTCTTAACTTCGCCTCCCGTAGGTACCGCTATGACAGGCGTTCGGATTGCGGGAGTCGGGTTGACCCACTTCGGGAAGCATCCCGAGCGAACCGGGAGAGACCTCTTCGCGGAAGCGAGCGAGAGCGCGTTCGCCGACTGCGAGGTGTCCCGCGACGACATTGAGGCGCTCTACTACGGCAACTTCATGGGCGAGTTGGCCGAACACCAGGGCCACCAGGGACCGCTGATGGCCGAGGCCGCCGGGGTTCGCGCGCCCGCCACGCGATACGAGAGCGCGTGTGCGTCCAGCGGCGTGGCGATTCGACAGGCCGTCAAAGACGTTCGAAACGGCGAGGCAGACGCACTCCTCGTCGGCGGGGCAGAGCGCATGAACAACCTCGGAACCGCCGGAACGACCGAGGCTCTCGCCATTGCGGCGGACGACCTCTACGAAGTTCGGGGCGGCATGACGTTCCCCGGTGCCTACGCGCTGATGGCCCGCGCGTACTTCGACCAGTTCGGCGGGTCGCGCGAGGACCTGGCCGAGATCGCGGTCAAGAACCACGAGCACGCCCTGCCGAACGAACACGCTCAGTTCCAGCGTGAAATCACCGTCGAACAGGCGCTCGACGCCCCGATGATCGCCGAACCGCTGGGGCTGTTCGACGCCTGCCCCATCACGGACGGCGCGGCCGCCGCCGTGCTCGTGAGCGACGAGTTCGCAGAGAAACACGGCCTCGACGCGACAGTGTCGATTACGGGAACCGGGCAGGGCGGCGACCGGATGGCACTCCAGGGGAGAAATCACCTCGCTCGCTCGCCGGCCGCCGAGGAGGCCGCCGAGGAAGCCTACGCGGACGCTGGCGTCGACGCGACGGCGGTGGACGTAGCCGAAGTCCACGACTGTTTCACCATCGCCGAGGTGCTAGCGCTCGAAGCCCTCGACTTCTACGCGCCCGGCGAAGGTATCGGTGCGGCGCGACGCGGTGAGACGACTCGTGACGGCGAGCGTCCGGTCAACCTCTCCGGCGGCCTGAAGGCGAAAGGTCACCCAGTGGGAGCGACCGGGACGAGCCAGATCGTCGAACTGACGCGTCTCCTGCGTGGCGACCACCCCAACAGCGACGCCGTGCCGGACGCGAAAACGGGCGTCGCTCACAACGCAGGTGGGACGGTCGCCAGTGCGACCGTCCACGTGCTGGAGGTGAGAGAATGAACGAGTACTCGAACGAAGGCTACGACGAGTGGCTAGCGGCCATCGCGGACGGTGAGGCCTACTACCTCGAATGCGAGAACGGTCACGGGTCGCTCCCACCGCGTCGTATCTGTCCCGAGTGCGGTGTGAGCGACCTCGAAGAGACGCCACTCCCCGAGACGGGTGAGATAGAGACCTACACCGTGGTCCACGTGCCAGCACCGTCGTTCGCAGACGACGCACCGTACACGACTGCCGTCGTCGACTTCGGTCCGGTGCGACTGACCGGCGTGGCAGACGACGACGTCGAAGTCGGGACGCGAGTCTCGGCCACGGTCGGGACGACCGAGACGACCGGAGAACGGCTACTGCGGTTCGAGCGGCGTTAGTTCGTCGAACAGCACTTCCAGGAACGGACCGGGGTGTTCGACGTGCGGCAGGAGGCGCGCTTCGTCGAACACGACCAGACGCGTATCTCCTTCGTCTGCGAGCTTTTGGCCGTCATCGAGCGGCGTGACCTTCGCTTCTCGTCCCCAGACGAGCGTCACCGGTACGTCCACCTTCGCCAGTTCGTCGCCGAGGTCGACGTCCGGGTCGAGGTAGCCCGAGACGAACGCCGCGGGGGCGAATCGAGCACCCGGTTGGTGGGCGGTCTGCCACTCGAACTCCACGTCTCGCTCGGTGTAAGACGCCTCGCTGAAGTAGCCGTCGCGCTCGTTGAACCGTCGAATCGACCGTTTGCTGGCGAGAGCGTTGAACAGTGCGGTGCCGACGACCGGCGAGCGCACGAGCGCCCGAAGCCATCTGCGACGTGGCCCGGTGTCGGCGGTCGGGCAGATGAGCTCCAGTCGCGAGAACGTTCCCGTCTCGGTCTGTGCGAGCGTCGCGTACGCCCCCGTCAACGACGATGCGAGACAGATGGCGTCGTTGGTCATGTCTTCGGCGAAGTCCACGACGAAGGCCGTGTACAGCCGTGCCGAGTAGTCGACCGGTGGGCGCGACGAGCGACCAAATCCGGGGAGGTCCGGCGCGACGACATGGTACCGTTTCGAGAGGTGCTCGAAAATCTGGGCGAACTCCCGGTTCGAGGCGGCGGCGTGAACGCCGTGCAGGAGGAGTACGTCGGGGTCCTCGGGGTCGCCTGCCTCGGTGAACGCCACGTCGAACCCCCGCCAGCGGTAGGTTCCCTGGTGACCGTCCAGTGGCGGGTCGAGTGATTCTGCGCGTCGTTTCAGCGTTCGGTTGGCGAGCGCGGTGATTCCCAGTCCACCCGCGGTGGCTGTTGCAAGTCTGCGGAGTTTCATATGGTAAAGAGTGATTCGGATGCGTTTATCCGTTGTGCCAAAATCAGTCGTCGACGCAGTCTGCTATCGGAGCGATTACCTCTTCTGCCACGGCGTAGGGGTCGGTGTCGCGTTGGAGGACGGCCTCGACCAGTTCCGCCATACCGCCCCGTGCGTCGATTTCGTCCGCGACGAGGTCGTTTGCGTCCTCCCGCAGGAGGGCGCGAATCTCCTCGGCGTAGCGCGTCCGTGCTTTCGCTTCCAGCATTCCGGTCTCTTCGAGCGTCGCGTGGTGTTCGTCCAGGAGTTCGACGAACTCGACGACACCCTCGCCGTCCTTGGCGACGGTCTCGACGACACGCGGCTTCCACTCGTAGCCTTCGACGCCCGCCGCGAATTCGGGGGTCGGCTGGTGGTCGCGCATCTCTATCATCTCCTTGAGTTCGGAGACGGCACGGTCTGCGCCCGGGAGGTCTGCCTTGTTCACCACGAACACGTCGCCGATTTCGAGGATGCCGGCTTTGAGCATCTGGACGGTGTCGCCGCTCTCGGGCGGCACCAGCACCGCGACCGTATCGGCGGTTTTCACGATGTCGATTTCGTTCTGTCCCGCGCCGACCGTCTCGACGATTATCTTGTCCTTGCCGAAGGCGTCGAGTGCTTTCACGGCGTCCGTCGTCGCGGTGGAGAGGCCACCGAGACTGCCGCGTGCGCTCATTGACCGGAAGAAAACGTCCATGTCACCGACGTTGCTCGCCATCCGGATGCGGTCGCCGAGGACCGCACCCCCCGTAAAGGGTGAGGAGGGGTCGATAGCGATGACGCCGACCGTCTCGCCGCGTTCCCGGTAGTAGTTCGCCACCTTGTCCACGAGCGTCGATTTGCCAGCGCCGGGGCTCCCCGTGATGCCGATGACCTCGGCGTGGCCCGTGTGGGCGTGGAGTTCCGAGACGAGGTCTCGGTGGCCGGGGTCGCGGTTCTCGATTTTCGTGATGACACGCGCCAGCGCCCGGTGTTTTCCGGCGAGGAGGTCCGAGAGTAAATCTTCGTGCTTCGCGCTCATCGTTCGGGCGCGTTTTCACGGACGAACTGGATAGTCTCTTCCATCGGCGTGCCCGGCCCGAACACTTCGGCGACGCCGAGTTTCTTGAGTTCCTCCTTGTCGTCGTCCGGTACGACGCCGCCGACGAGGATGAGAGTGTCCTCGAACGCGTCGTACTCTTTGAGTCCGTCGATGACTTTCGGGACGAGGGTGTTGTGCGCTCCGGAGAGAATCGAGATACCGAGGACGTTGACGTCCTCCTGTACGGCCGCCTGAACGATTTCGTCGGGTGCGTTGTGGAGGCCGGAGTAGACGACTTCGAACCCTGCGTCGCGGAAGGCGCGGGCGATGACGTGCGCGCCGCGGTCGTGACCGTCGAGGCCGACCTTCGCGACGAGGCATCGAATCGACTGCTGTTCCTGATCTGCGCTCATACGACACAGTTCCCGGTGTTCGGGTTTCACTTTAACGGAAATACGTGTGAAATCCCAGTTGCTAAAACGCAAGTCAAATTGAAGAACGGCCAGGAAAACGAGGTTTTCACCAGTTCGACAAATTACCGCGATACGTCAGTTACAGCAGCGTCGACTGCAGCACGGACGAACCGAAGGGAAAGCGAAGCCACCTTACCACATCGCTCCTAACCCCAGCGCATGGCTACGACGACCGCTCGACAGCGTGCTCGGGAGAGTCCCGCGAAGGTGACGGCGGTGCTCTCGGCGGTCGGGTACGTGCTCGTCCTGGGAACGTTCGCGGGCGTCATCCCGATATACCCGAAAATCAGCATCGGAACGGTCAACCTGCTCTCGGACGCCATCGCAGTCGTCAACAGCGTGGCGACGACGTCGCTCGTCCTCGGGTGGTACTGGATTCGCAAGGGCGAGGTCGGGAAACACCGCGGTGCGATGCTGACCGCGTTCAGCCTCATCCTCGTCTTCCTCGTGCTCTATCTCACGAAGATAGGCGGCGGCGGTGAGAAACATATCGTCGGTGCGACGGGTGCCATCTACTACGCCTACCTCGCCATGTTGGCGATACACATCGTCCTCTCGGTCGTCTCCGTTCCGGTCGTCCTGTACGCGCTCGTGCTCGGGCTCACGCACACGCCCGCCGAACTGCGGAACACGAAACACGCGAGAGTCGGCCGAATCGCGGCGTCAGCGTGGATTCTCTCGCTCACGCTCGGGGTGGTCACCTACGTCCTGCTCAACCACGTCTACGAGTGGGAGTACGTGGCCACGTTTCTCCTGCCAGTCTGACGCGTACGTTTAAATCGAACGACGGTGTAATCTCGCTCGATGCGTGACGAGTGGAGCGTTCGAACCGAACGAGGCTCCTTTTCGGTGCGTGACGGTCGACTACAGGTTCGGACGATCCCGAGGAGCGTCCTCGGCGGAATACACCGCCAGAAGTGGCGGTATGCGAGTGCGAAACGACGCGGTCTGTTCCTCGTCTCGATACTCGCTACCGTGACGGGAGTTCGAAGCCTGACGAACACCGCGTTGAGCGGCGGGCCGGACAATTTGCTTTCGTACGCGCTCCTCTCGTGTGGACTCGCGTTCGTCGCGCTCGCGTTCTTGAACGACGTGCGAAGCCGTAACATGGCGATACCGACCCGCGACGTCTCGGCCGTCGAACGGAGTACCGACGACCCGGCCCTCGACGTGACGTACACCGAAGCCGGTACCGTCGAAACGACCGAAATCGAGTTTCCCTCCGAATCGCACGTCGAGAAAGCGGTCGAGCAGCTTCGCTACGATGGAATTCGCGTCGCTGAGAAGGAGAACGAATCCGCCATCGACGAGACGATGACGGCGACCCGCTCGCAGTAGTCCGATGGAACCGGGGCGACGTACGGCGAAAGCGGGTGGTGAAATCGGCTAGTCCGTCTGTGGAATCGCCCGCGCGCCGGCGACGAAGAACGCCACCGCGAGCACCGCGAGCACCGCGAGGTTGGCTTCCCACCCGGCGAGCGGACTCTGTTGCCCGACGACGACGGTGATGGTGGGCGGGTCGTAGGTCAACTCCCGCACGCCGCGAGCGAAGTAGGTCAGTGGCGAGAGGTTCATCACCGGTCTGAACCACGCAGGCAGCAGGTCCGGCGTGACGAACGTATCGGAGAGGAACAACAGCGGAAGCGCGATTGCGTTACTGGCGGCGATGACGCCGTCCTGTGACCCCGCGTAACTTCCGAGGAGTGCGCCCACGCCGCAGAACAGCGCGACTGCGAGCGCGACGAAGACGGCGACCAGCGGCAACACGGCGAACGCGACGCTCGCGTTCGAAACGAGTGCCATCAACACGAGGATGATGAGACCCGCCAGACCGATGATGACGACGTTGACGAGGGTGTGTGCGAGTAACCACTCCGCGCGCGTGAGCGGCGTCGTCGCGAGCTTCTCGTAGCGGTTGGACTCGCGGTGGCGAGAGACGGAACTACCCACGCGCGAGAGCGGCGTGAACAGGACGACGACGGCTAGGTAGCCAGGCAGGTAGTAGGCCGATGGCTCCGCGAAGAGACCGCCACCTCCCCCACCCTCGCCAGGGTTCGTCTGCACCAACACCGCGAAGATGAGGATGAGGATGACGGGGAAAAAGAACGTGAAGAAGACCGCCGTTCGTCGCCGGAGGAACGACCGCCACGCCGCGCCCGCCTCCGCCCGCACTCGCCCGGCCGCAGTCATCGGTCGCCTCCTGCGAGAGCAGTCTGTTCGGCGTACTGCGTGGTTTCCGAGCCGAGCGCCGCCCCCGTCAGTCGGAGGTAGACGTCCTCCAGGTCGGGTTCGGTCCACGTCAGCGCCTCGTACTCGACGTCGCGGTCGTTCAACTCCGTGACGACCCGTCCGATGTCCGCCGGCGTGACGCCGTCGAAGACGAGACCCGTTTCGGTCTCCTCGACGGTGAAGCCGGTATCGACCGCAGAGCGCGGCGCGGTCGTCTCCACGACGAGTCGGCTCTCGCCGCCGTGGTCTGCGACGAGCGATTCCGGCGTGCCGACGGCGACGAGTTCGCCGTCGGCGAGCAGTCCGACGCGGTCGGCGAGCCGTTCGGCCTCGGCCATGTAGTGTGTCGTCAGGAAAACCGTCGTTCCACCCTCGGCCAGGTCGTCCACCAGCGACCAGAGCGCGCGCCGTCCCGCGGGGTCGATTCCCACCGTCGGTTCGTCGAGAAAGAGCACGTCGGGGTCGTTGACGAGCGTCGCCGCCACGCACGCGCGGCGCTGTTGCCCACCCGAGAGGTTCTCGTACCACGTCTCGCCGGTGTCGGCCAGGCCCACCTCCGCGAGGGCTTCGTCGGGGTCGGTGGCGTCGTCGTACAGCCCCGCGTAGTACTGGACGAGTTCGCGCGCCGAGAGACGTGCGGGCGGGTCGAACGATTGGGGAAGCAGGCCGACCCGCGATTTGTCGACGCTCGCGGGCGTCGTGCCGAGCACGGACGCGCTTCCTTCGTCGGGAGTGGTCGTGCCAGTGAGCGACCGAACGAGCGTCGTCTTCCCCGCGCCGTTCGGGCCGATGAGCGCGAACACCTCGCCCTCGTCGACAGAGAGCGAGACGCCATCGAGCGCCACGGTGTCGCCGTATCGCTTTCGAAGGTTCTCGGCGACGAGCGTGTCAGTCATGCTCGAAGCTACCCCTCGTTCGCAGGTAAGCGGTTCGATTCGGTATCCCAGAAAGTATTTCAGGAAACCCTCGCATCGAGGGGACGTGTCAATGAGTGGGGAAAGGTCTTCCGCAGAGGGCACGACGGGTGAGTACCAGCGAGCAGTGCGAGCGGTCACGGAGACGTTTCCGGACGCAACCGTCACCGAAGTGAGTCCGTTCGACAGGGGAAAAAACGAGGTGTACTCGCTTCGCATCGAGCGCGATTCGACCCGAAGGGAGGCCGTCCTGAAAATCGGAACCGCCACAGACGACGCCGCGTTTCGCGTGGAACCAGACTTGCTGCGACTCGTCGCACGTCGAACGTCGATTCCGGTACCGCGCGTCCTCGGTTCTGACTCTGGGGAGGTTCTCGGCGTCCCGTTTTTCATCATGGAGCGCGTCGATGGCGTGAACCTCGAACTGCGACCGGACGAGCTCCCACCGGACGTGCTCGAACGGGTCTGTTTCGAGGCGGGAGTGCATCTCGGCGAGCTGCATGCCGCGTTCGATTTCGACGCTTTCGGCCCGGTTCGCCGGGACAAAAGCGGAACGGTTCACGTCGCGTCGGAATTCGATAGCTGGCCAGAACTGTTCGAAACAGCGGTGAAAGCGAACGCCGACCAGCTCACAGAAACGCGATTTTCCGACCTCGTCCCACGGCTCAAATCCTTAGCAGAAACGGCCAGCAGCCGGCTCGATGGCGAGTTCGACCCCGTTCTCATGCATCACGATTACCGACTCGCGAACCTCCTGCTCGATTCCGACGCAGTAGCCGGAAACTGGGACGGCGGCACGGTCACGAACGCGGTTCTGGATTGGGGCGAACCGGCGACTGGCCACGCGGAGTACGAACTCGTACAGACCGAGGCGGTGCTGACGAACAGACCGGAACTACAGGAATCCCGACAGAAACGTCTCCGCGAGCGGTTGTACGAGGGGTACAATCGGACGAACTCGCTCGCCCGCGATGGGAGGTTTTCCGACCGTCGCCACTGCTATCGACTGTCTACCCTCGTCCGACTGATGAAGAATTTCGAGACCATAGCGGAAATCAGCGACGCCGACCCGGCCGTCCGCGCCGAGGAACACCGACGAACGCTCGAATCGTGGGGCGAGTCGTCGTAACCTCGAACGCTCTTTTCACTCACCGTCTTTCAGCCATCTCCAATCGTATTCGATGCGGTCACCGCATCGTCGGTCGCCAGTACAGCAGTGCGACGGTGACGACGAACACCACCGTCGAGATGTCGTAGGAACCGGACGCGACCGTCGTCGCCAGGCCAGTTCCCGCACCGGCGATACCGGTGACGATGGAGGCGACGACCGGGAAGGTACAACTCACGCAGGAAAACAGGCCGAGGATGCCAGCGACGGTCGACCCTGCGGCGTCGAGGACCGTAGCGTAGACGAGATACGCGAGCGAGAGGTACCCGACCAGTTTGAACGGCAGGACCGAGAGCCGAACCAGGTCGCCGTTGTAGAGGAGGGCAGGTCCCCATCCCGGCGGGAGCCACGCGATACGGAGACTTCCCGACGTCATCCCCGCCATCGAGTGGGCAGGGCCGAAAAGCCCGCCGACGTAGCCGAGGACGAGGAAGTAGCCCACTGCGACGGCGATTCCCAGTACCCTGTCGCGGTCGCTCCGTGCGACTGGGTTGGTCCCCCACACCGCGAACACGGCGACGTTTATCCAGACGAACGGATAGAGGAGGTAGCGAAGTTCGCCGCCGGAGTGATTCGAGAGCGAAAAGTACAACAGGAGCAAGAGGAGTTCGGCGTTGAGCAACGCCGCTCCCCACAGCACGGTTTCTCCCGTCGGCCGGAATCGTGCGATTCGTGTGCTCATAGTACGAGTGCGTCGACGACTATCGCGACGAGGAGCGCCCCGAGGTAGGCGTTCGAAGCGTGGAACGACCGGAACGCCGCCCGTTCGTCGCGTTCGTAGTGGAGTTTGACGACCGCCACGAGGAAGACTGCCCCGAAGATGACCGTCGTGAGCGCGTAGAGCCATCCGAGCGTCGTGACCGTGGCGAGCACGCCCGCAGCGAGGAGCGTTCCCCCGAGCCACAGCAGGATGTGTTTGCGAGTTTCGACCTCACCGCGGACAACGGGCATCATCGGGAATCCCCCGCGTGCGTAGTCGTCTTTGTACGCCAGCGCGAGGTTGTAGAAGTGTGCGGGCGTCCAGAGGAAGATGATGCCCGCGAGCACCAGCGCCGGGAGGCCAACTCCGTCGGTGACGGCGGCCCAGCCGATGAGCGCCGGGAGCGACCCCGCGAAGCCACCGATGACCGTGTTCTGGACCGTGTTCGGCTTCAGTACGAGCGTGTACACCACGCTGTAGAAGACGATGGCGGTCAGTCCCAGGACGGCGACAAGCAGGTTCACCGAGAGGAAGACAGTGAGGGAGGCGGCCGTGAGGAAGAGACCGAACGCCACCGCGTTCCGAACCGGAATCTGGGAGGTCGCCGCCGGACGGTCGGCGGTTCGATTCATCCGCTGGTCGACGTCGCGTTCGAGGACGTGATTGAACGTCCCGCTCGCACCGATGGAGAGTACGCCGCCGGAGAGGGTCGCGACGACGGTTCCGACGTCGAGGGTCGGTCCAGCCGCGAGCGCCATCCCGGCCGACGCGACGAGACACAGGAGCCACATCAACCGAGGTTTCATCATCCGGAAGTAGGCATAGACGGTCGCTTTCGGCCCGGTGGAGGGCTGGGCGTCCGGAGCCTCGGGCATCTCGGCGTCTCGAATCCCCATCGCTATCGGGCCGTCTTTCTCCGTCGGTTCGAGCGTCCACGCGAGTGCGAGGACACAACCGGTGAAGATCGCCATCCCGACGCCGAGGTGGACGGCGGCGAACGCCGTGGTCGTCGCCGTCGTCGCGGCGAGCGCACCCAGGCCGACCTGTACCGGATACAGCGTCGCGGCCGTCGAGAGCGCGATACGGACTCGCTTTCGAGTTCGTGATTCGCGCATCCACGCGAAGAGTGTCGTCCCAGCGAGAAGCAGGCCGACGACGAGTGCGACGACGCGGTGTCCCCACGCGAGTGCGAGTTTCGGGTCGTCGAGTGGGACGACCCAGTGACCGTTACAGGCGGGCCACGTCGGACACGCCGTCGCGGCGTTGGTGAGCGAAGTAGTGGCACCGACGACGACCAGTAGATAGACGCCGACTGCGGTCGCTGTCAGTGCGCGCTCGAATCGACCCGAAGAGAGATGCTGCAGTGCCACCGTTGTACGACGATTACGTTCCCGTCTACTTAGACCATCCGACTTCCTGCGAGGGCGAAGACAGCACATATTTATGGAGTACTTCCCAAGCCTAAGGCAGTATGGATTCCAAGCGGCTAGCGTTCGTCTCGGTATTCGGTGCGGCGCTCCTCACGGTCGCAGTCGACCCCGTGTTGGCATACGAATCGACGACCGAGGAACTCATCCGAACGCTGAACACTCAGTTGCTGTATGCAGCGATTCCTATTACGGTGCTGGTCGAGGGTATCCTCATCTACACCGTATGGAAGTTCCGTAACAACGAGAACCCGCTCCCGACGAAGGAGAACCGGCGACTCGAAATCACGTGGACTGTCGCCACCGCTATCGTCCTCCTGTTCGTCGGGTACGCCTCCTACGGCGTCATGGCGAACGAGTACGTTACGACGACGCCACAGGACGCAAACAACATGGAGGAGAACGCGGTCGAAGTGGAAGTCGTGGCCGAGAAGTACATCTGGACCTACAACTACCCGCAGGAGAACATCACGGGCGCGAGCAAACTCGTCATCCCGAAAGACCGTCCCGTGTATCTCAACGTCACGTCGAAGGATTGGCTTCACTCGTTCCACGCGCCGGAACTCGGACTGAAACAAGACGCCATCCCGAACCAGCACAACGTCATCAAGACGGAGGCGACGACAGAGGGGACCTACCAGGTCTACTGTGCGGAGTACTGTGGCGTCGGTCACTCGAACATGCTGAGCACGGTGGAGGTCAGGTCACAGAGCGGATACCAGCAGTGGGTTCAGGAGCAGAAAGGCGGACAGGGCGGCGGCAACAACAGCAGTTCAGGCAACAGCAGTTCGGCCTGAAATCGGTTTCTCGTCTTTCGTCGACACAACTCGGTAGCGGCCGCGCTTCCGGTCACCGTTCCATCGCCGACGAAACGGCGGAGGGTTTTGGGTGCATTTTTAGTAGTCGAACCGTAACGCTCTCTGTATGACGGTAACGGACGATTCGACAGAGGAGCACGGACATCACCTCCCGGCCGTCGAGGACTGGCCGAAAGGCTTCGGCGAGGCGTCGTGGTGGCCATTCATCACCGCCATCGGCGGGGCAGGATTCTACGTCGGTGCTGCACTGTTCATCCTTGGGAGCGGAGAGAACAGTCTCGTCGGCCCGACGGTGGGACCAGCAGTGTTCATCGCCAGCGCGTTCGTCTTCCTCGCGGGACTGTACGGCTGGGTGTACCACGCGTTCGTCAAGCACTTCTGGAGCCGAGACACGCACGAAGCGGGCGCGAACGCACTCCGCTGGGGGATGATAGCGTTCCTCGGGTCGGAGCTAGCGACGTTCGGCGCAGGGTTCGTCTACTACTTCTTCATCCGGGCGGGCACGTGGCCCCCGACGGGTGACGAACTCCCGGAACTGATACCGATGGGCGGCGGAATCGGCGAACTGCTGAGTTCGCTCGTGCTCGTCAACACCATCATCCTGGTCATCAGCAGTATCACCCTCCACTGGGCGCACGTCGAACTGCGGAAGGGCAATCACAGTCGATTCATCACCGGACTCGGACTGACGCTCCTGCTCGGTATCGTCTTCATCGGCGGACAAGTGCTCGAATACTACGAGTTCATCGTCCACCACGGCTTCACGCTCACGGGCGGCGTCTTCAACAGCGCCTTCTTCGGGCTGACGGGTCTCCACGGCCTCCACGTGAGCATGGGTGCGGTGCTCATCGGCATCGTCTTCGTGCGGGCGCTGTACGGGCAGTACTCCGCGGAACGCCACGTGTCGGTCAGTACAGTCTCGATGTACTGGCACTTCGTGGACGCCGTCTGGATATTCCTCGTCGTCGTGCTGTACGTCGGCGCAGAGATGGCGGTCTAAACGGCCTTCTTTTCGTTCCGGTCGCCGAGTACGACGGTATCGAGCGACGCAGGTCGGCGACTCGACGGCCGACGACCCTTCTCTCGCGGGTATTCGGTCGCCCCAATCAGGAGACCCGAACCGAGGCGACAGCGTCGCCGAAGACGAGTCTCACCATCGGACCGTCACGGGCGCTGTGGTGAAAGAGGTAGACCGCGTTTCTACGAACGGGACTAATCGGTAGCGACGCGGCCGACGAGACGACGTGAAACGCACGCTTCGCAAGATTGAAACGCGACAACGCAGAATTCGGGAGTATGGAACTGCGGGTTATCGAGAAGAGCGACACCGAACTCCAGATAGAAATCGGGGGCGAGAACCACACGTTCATGAACGTGCTCAAGGGTGCGCTCCTCGAAACCGAGGGCGTGGCTGCCGCCACCTACGACGTGAACCCCGAGCAGTCCGGCGGTCAGACCGACCCGATTCTCAGTCTCAAGACCGAGGACGGCACCGACCCCCTCGACGCACTGGAGGCTGGCGCGCAGAACATCAAAGACAAAGCGAACGCCTTTCGCGAGGCGTTCCAGACCGCGGCCTAATTCTCCGTCGTATCGGTCGTCACGACACAATCCTCGACCATCACGGTGAGGGTGAACGTTCGACCGTCGAACGCGAACTGCGTCGAGCTATCGTACTCCTCGGCGAGCGAGTCGAGGTGGTCGAACACCTCGTCGGTGCGACGTTTGCTCGTCCGAACGCGAACGCTCTTCGAATCCGGACCGAGATACGCGACCGCGTTCTGGAGTTCCGGGAGTGTGGTCACGTCCGCCTCGCCGAGTTGCGCCGTACCACTCCCCTGGTCGACATCCAACAGGAGATAGGCGTGACAGGGGTCACCTCGCCCGAACTCCAGCGTAATATAGACGGACTCGGCCGCACACCCACTCGCATCGAGGACGTGGTCGGTCGGGTCGACCGACCCTCGGGCCGTACAGGTACTGCGGGTCGTCGTGGATGTGGGCGTCGTACTGGTTTTGGGACGGTCCGTCGTCCCAGTGGTCGACCGCGTCGTTTCACCGGTCGTTTTCTGTGTACCAGTCTCGTCACCGACGCAACCGGCGATCAGAAGCGTTCCACAGGCCGAGAGGAGGGCACGACGTTGCATACCCACACCTGTTGGCTTCCGAGAATAAGTTTTGTGTTACAACCGGACCGGAACGTCGCGCTCCGCGAGATACTCCTTGACCTCCCGAATCGAGTACTCGCCGAAGTGGAAGATAGAGGCCGCGAGCGCAGCGTCCGCGTTCGCCTCGGTGAACACCTCGTAGGCGTCTTCCGGCCCGCCACAACCCGAGGAGGCGATGACCGGCGTCGAGACGGCGTCGCAGACCGCCTTCGTCAGCGGGACGTCGTAGCCGTCTTTCGTCCCGTCGGCGTCGATAGAGTTGACGAACAGTTCACCCGCACCGCGTGATTCCGCCTCTCTGGCCCACTCGACGACGTCCACGCCGGTTCCCTCGCGGCCACCCTTAACCGTACACTCGAACCAGCAGGATTCGCCGTCGACCTGCGCGTAGTGTTCGCCACCCTCGTTGAATCGCCGTTTCGCGTCCACGCTGATGACGATACACTGGTTGCCGAACGCCGTCGCACCTTCGGTGATGAGTTCCGGGCGCTCCAGTGCGGCGGTGTTGATGGACACCTTGTCCGCCCCCGCACGCAGAGTCTCTTTGATGTCTTCGCGCGTGCGGATGCCACCCCCGACGGTGAGGGGGATGAACACTTCGTCGGCCACCTCGGAGACCACGTCGAGCATTGTCTCGCGTCCCTCCGCGCTGGCGGTGATGTCGAGGAAGACGAACTCGTCCGCGCCCGCTTCGTTGTACTGGCGTGCCATCTCCACCGGGTCGCCGGTGTACTGGAGGTCTTCGAAGTTGACGCCGGTGTAGACCGCCGGCGTCCCGTCCTCGTCCACGTCCACGTCGATGCACGGGATGATTCGCTTGGTGAGGGTCATCGATTGGGAGACGGTAGGGAGGCGGGCGTCAAAAGGAGTCGGTTTGTGGGACAGCGGTAGGGAGAGAGTAGGGCCGGTGAGTCCGACGGGTGTTCACGTCCTCGAAACGAACCAGATCGAGGGACGGTCGAACGACCGTGACCGTCCAGGAACGTTCGAGGGGAGGACCGGGCGTTCGAAGATACGATTACGTCGTCGACACCCGCCTCAGAGAACCATCTACCGTCTCAGTTCGGTCGTTCTCCGAACGCGACACGGACACCGATACACCGAAGTACCGGGCAGACAGATGTCGGCGTATGAGTGGTCACGAATACGAACGCGGAGAGATAGAGCGAGTGACGGCCCCACAACAGGACTTTACGATGAGCCAGGTGACGACTGGCCTGCTCGTGTTCGTCGTGGGACTGGCCATCACGTTCGGCGTTCCGTTCTTGCTCTTTTAGGGCCCGACTGCCGGTGAGACGCCGCCGTCGTCCGAGCGCGAATCAATTCGTCTCTCAGTCCAGTTCTCGCGCGAGTACGTTTCGCAGTCCCGCAATCTCGTCGGCCGAGTAGCGTAGCCAGTCGTCGCCGACTTCGACCTGGAGCGTGCCGGAATCGTTCGCGGAACCGAGTTCGATGACCGGCGCGACGTCCTCGAACGCGCGGAACACAACCTCAGGGTCGGTCGTCTCGACCACTGCACGGCCCGGCAGTTCGTTGAACAGCCGTTCTGCGGGCGTCACTCCGGAGTCGAGCGTTACCGAGGCCCCCGCGTCCTCGGAGACCATCTCGGCCAGCGTCACCGCGAGGCCGCCGTCGCTCACGTCGTGGACCGCGAGCGTCGCGTCCTGCGTGGCGACTTCGCGCAGTCCGGCGACGATTTCGGTCGGGTTCTCGGGGAGTTCCGGGAATCGGTCGCTCCCGCCGACCTGTGCGAGGTACTCCGACCCGCCGAGCGCACCGGCTGGTTCGCCGACGAGCAGCAGGGTACCCTCACCAGCGAGTTCGGTGGGCGGGGCGTCGTAGTCGGCGGTCGTGCCCGTCATCGCCAGCGTCGGGGTCGGCGGAATCGGCCCGCTCGGGGAGTCGTTGTACAGC
This sequence comes from Haladaptatus ordinarius, assembly GCF_054177595.1. Classification (NCBI taxonomy): domain Archaea; kingdom Methanobacteriati; phylum Methanobacteriota; class Halobacteria; order Halobacteriales; family Haladaptataceae; genus Haladaptatus; species Haladaptatus ordinarius. The sequence goes on from NZ_JBPEHH010000002.1 coordinate 94,682, forward strand.
GAGACGTTTCCGCCGACCACGGGAACGGCGAGTTCACTGCACATGTCCGCGAGTCCGTCGACGATGGCCTTGAAACCGCCGTACACGTCTGGCTTCTCGGGGTTGCCGCCGTTCAGGCAGTCGACAGCGGCGAGGGGGGTCGCGCCTTTCACCGCGAGGTTCGTCGCGTTCTCCAGTGCGACTGCACGGGCACCATCGTAGGGTGCGGTGGTCGTCCAGTGGGGGTTCGCACCCGCGGAGAAGGCGAGGCCGAGTTCTGCCCGTCGAATCGCCAGGACAGCCGAGTCGTCGCCGGGGGGCATCGCGGTTCGCGTCTGCACCTCGTGGTCGTACTGTCGGTACACCCAGCGTTTGCTCGCGCAGTTGGGTGAACCGACGACCGCCTCGAACGCCTCGTGTACGTTCGTCTCGGGCAGGTCGCGCTCGGGTTGCGTGGGTTCCGTCGCGGGCAGGTCGTTCATCGGCGCGCCGTCACCGATGAACTCGGCCGGCACGTCGACGACCGTCTCGCCCTCGAAGGTACAGACGTAGTTGCCCTCGGTCACGTCGCCGATGACCGAACAGCCGAGGTCGTACTTCTCCGCGATTTCGTCGACTGCGTCGACGTTCTCCGGGCGCACCTCGTAGCACATTCGCTCCTGGGACTCCGCGAGTAGAATCTCCAGTGCGTTCATGTTCGGTTCGCGCTGGTGGACGCGGTCGAGTTCGATGTCGGCACCGAGACCACCCTTCGCTACCAACTCACTGGACGCACCGCCCAGTCCTGCCGCGCCGAGATCGCGGGCCGATTCCACGAGGCCGCCATCGACGAGTTCCTCGTTCGCCTCGATGAGCAGTTTCTCGGTGTAGGGGTCGCCGACCTGCACTGCGGGCCGGTCTTCCGTCTCGGCGTCCTCCGAGAGGTCTTCGCTGGCGAAACTCGCGCCGCCGAGTCCGTCCCGACCGGTCGCGTTGCCGACCAGGACGAGTTTGTTGCCCGCCTCCTGTGCGTTCGCCGTGATGAGGCGGTCGGCCGAGAGGAGACCGACGCAGGCGACGTTGACGAGGGGATTGCCCTCGTAGTCGGGGTGGAACTGCGTGCTTCCCGCCACCGTCGGGACGCCGATGGAGTTGCCGTAGTCGGCGATACCTTCGACCACGCCCTCGAGCAGATAGCGGGAATGTTCGCGGTCGAACCCGCCGAAGTAGAGGCTATCCGCGAGTGCGATGGGATAGGCCCCCATCGAGAGCGTGTCGCGGACGATACCGCCCACGCCCGTCGCCGCGCCGTCGTAGGGATCGACGTAGGAGGGGTGGTTGTGGCTCTCGATGCCCATCGTGATGTAAGTGGAATCCTCTGCGCGGCCATCGCCGCGAGTGGAGTCGGTGCCAGGCGACGGAAGCGCGACGACCGCGGCGTCGTCGCCGGGACCCACGACGACGTCCTCGCTTTCGGAGTCGAACGCGGTCAACAACGGGCGCGACGAACGATACGCACAGTGTTCGCTCCAGAGGTTCTCGAACAGCGCTTCCTCGGCCAGCGTCGGGTCGCGGTCGAGTTCGGCGACGACCAGTTCACGGTCGGACTCGGAGAGACTCATTCACTGTTCTGTACAGACAGGGCGGATTAATGCCTTTCCATATGCACGAACGTGCTTCTCGAATCCGGGCGGCGAAGTCAGTTCGAGCGACACGGTAAGAGAACGCCGAACGCCCTTCGACTTGCCTCAGAACCGTCGTCCACTGTCGACCGGGTATAGAGGTTCGCCGTCGGTTTACCCCGCGTTACCGTCCGCTCCGGTGGAGACCGAGGCGTTTTTCCCCCCACCATTCAAAGGTTCACTCGTGCTTTCGGTCGAGTTGCACTGTCACTCCGCCCTCTCACACGATGGCCGTGACCCGGTAGACCTCATCTTAGAACAGGCGAAAGCCGTCGGTCTCGACGCTATCGCCATCACTGACCACGACCAGATCGACGCGAGTCTCGATGCCGCCGCACTCGCTCCCGAGTACGGACTGGTCGGGATTCCCGGACTCGAAATCACGACCCGCGCCGGACACGTCCTCGGACTGGGCGTCGAAGAGCGCATTCAGCCCGGTTTGCCGTTCGGAGAGACGCTCGACCGAATCAGAAGACAGGGTGGCGTCGCCGTCGTTCCCCACCCTTTTCAGAAATCGCGGAGCGGCGTCGCACCCAACATCAGTCGAACCGAACTCGCCGAAGCGGACGCCATCGAGGTGTACAACTCGCGCCTGCTGACCGGGCGTGGCAACCGCAAGGCGAAAGAGTTCGCCCGCAAGCACGGAGTGCCGATGACGGCAGGCAGCGACGCCCACATCAGCGAGATGGTCGGACAGGCCGTGACGAGGATAGACGCGGCCCGCGACACCAAGGCCATCCTCGATGCTATCGCGGATGGACGGACAGAAATCCAGGGCAAGCGAACGCCGTGGCGCATCAGTTTCCGCCAGGCCGCGGGCGGCGCGAAACGCCGAGTCATTAACCGCGTCGCGCAGTTCATCGGCTGATGCAGGGTGCATCACCGACGCTCGTCCGTCGAGCCATCGAAACCGGCGAGCCACTGCCGGGGACGCGCGGATTCGCAGGCGAACTCGATGGCCGACTCGTCCGTGACGTGCTGGGTCGCTATCCGCTGTTTTCCGAATCCGACGACGCGACGACGTGGAGTTTCGACCCGACCGACCTGGACGATCCCGACCCGGTTCCAGCGGGTCACGCCCGCACCCGGGACGGGGACGAACGACTCTGGCACCTCCCCGACCCGCCGGTGTTCGAGGACCCATCCCGAGCAGTCGCGACGGTCGAAGAGGCTATCGAGACGAGTCTGGCAGCCGTCGACGAGGACGACCTCGCGGTGGCGTTCTCGGGCGGCGTCGACTCTGCGGTCGTCGCCAGCGCGTTCGACTGCCCGCTGTACGTGGCCGGCTTTCCGGACAGTCACGACGTCGAGGCCGCCGAGACGGCAGCAGCACGGATGAACCGGGAGGTCCGGGTGGTCGAACTCACGCACGACGACGTTGAACGCGCCGTCCCCGAGGTGGCCCGCGCCATCGGGCGAACGAACGCGATGGACCTCCAGATCGCGCTCCCACTCTTCCTGACCGCCGAGCGCGCGTCCGCTGACGGATACGACCGACTCGCGGTCGGCCAGGGTGCAGACGAACTGTTCGGCGGGTACGAGAAGGTCGCCCGCAGCGACCACCGTGTCGAGGCCGAGACGGTGCGTGGTGCGGCCCGCGAGACGCTTTGGACGCTTCCCGAACAGTTAGCCCGTGACGTGCTCGCGCTTCGGGCCGCAGGTGTCGACCCGGTCGCGCCGTTGCTGGACGACCGGGTCGTCCGAACTGCACTTCGGTTGTCGGGGTCGATGCTCGTCTCGGAGAGCGGGGTGCGCAAGTGGGCGCTGAGGGAGGCCGCACGGGCGTTCGTCCCCGACGAGGTGGCGATACGAGACAAGAAAGCGGTTCAGTACGGCAGTCTCGTGGCGCGAGAACTCGACAGACTCGCGCGACAGGCGGGATTCAAACGCCGGATGGGCGACCACGTGACGAAGTACGTCCGGTCACAAGTGGATTGATTGCTGGCGTCGAGGCGATGGTCGAGACGAGTTGGCTACCGAGGGGTCCGTCCCGCGATTTTTTGTTCGAGCCAGGAGTCGTGGTGACCTCCTCCTCGCCGTAAGCGGCGAGGCTTCCCACGGCACCGCACCGCTGGTTTGGGATATTTGCTGGTTGACGACCTGTCGGTATGATAGGCCGATGGCGGGGCCACACCGCCGTTACTCCTATCCCGGCATGGGACTCGGAGTTATCTTGCTGACCGAGACACCACAGCGGTTCGAGAGGGTGTCTCGAACGTTCTGGGCCTCGGAGTCCCGATATTGTGCAATTGAGTGGGCGGTGTGACCGCCTCGGTGTCCATCATATTATGAACCGATACTACTTAAATATCTGTAGTAGTGTCGATGCGTGGTTTGGGAAAGAGTTGACGGATTCACTCCCGCCGTGAACGGCGGGATTCTCTCCTCGCAGAAAGATAGCCGATACAGCAGCCACCACACTCGCCACACGACTGTCGGTCGAGTTCGTACGACGCGCCACAGCTCTTGCACTCGAATCGCGCGGGTTCCGTCATCCCTGACTGTACATCGACTTTGTTGATAAGTATCATCCTTGATCGTTCAATCACGGAGAAATGGTATTATTATGCAGGAGCCAAACGGCCGAATCAGACGTTCTTAGCCCATGGAGAATTTGCGTCGAGAAGTAGACGACAGAATGCTCGGGAAATATACATTGACACGTAGTGTATTTATCGATGAGTAGATGTGACGATTTGTTCGCTTCCGCAGTCGGGGCAGAGGTTCGATTCCGTATCGAACGCCCTTCCACAGCTCGTACAGACATTGGTCTCTCGGAGTTCGTCGTCATCGTCGTCCGCGAAGTGTCGCTGTAACCGGTCGAGGATGCTCATACGACCGAGAATCCACCGAACCGACCTTATTATACACCGCCTAACCCACTCAGCGACGACGTTCCACGCGCTCTATCGCCTCGACGCCGAGCGTCACGACCTCTTCGGTCATCCCGTCGTGACCCCGTAGTTGGTCCGACGTGAACCACCGCCATTCGTCTCCGTTCGTCTCACCGTCGGCCGGTGCCAGCGTTCTGTCCGGGGCCTCCCCGTAGTAGACGAAGTCGACGTGCTGGTGGGCGACGTCGCCGTCGAACGTATCGACGTCGTAGAGCATGGTGTGTTCTGCAGGAGGGAGTTCTCGACCGAAGTCGGCCGAAACGCTCGTCTCCGGTTCGAGTAGCGCCACGTCCAGTCCCGTCTCCTCGCGAACCTCGCGCAGCGCCGCCTCGCGTGGAAGTTCGTCGCGGTCGAGGTGACCGCCCGGCGGGAGCCACATCCCGAGTCGGTCGTGTTCGTGAAGCAGGCATTCGCCGTCGTAGACGACGTAGGTACTCACCGTGAAGTGTCGCGTGGTTTCCATGGTGGAGTGGCACGGAGACGGCACTTGCCGCTTACGGTCGAGTGGGCGTGTCGTCTACCGTGACGGGCGCGTTCACGCACGCATCGTCGGAAGCGCATCCGTCCTCCAGTCCGTCGTCGCCGACCTTCCCCCGAGCGTCGACGTCGAGATACACGCCGTCGGCGAGTACGACGCCAGTCGAGAGTCACCCGTCTCGACGCTCAGCGACCGCCAGCGGGAAGCCATCCTGGCCGCTCTCGAACTCGGGTACTACGACCAGCCGCGGAACGCCACGCACGAGGGCGTAAGCGAGCGACTGGACTGCGCTCCGAACACCGCCTCCGAACATCTCCAGAAGGGCGAGGCGAAACTGCTGAAAACCGCGTTGCGTTCGGGACTAGACGCAGTTTCGGAGTGATTCCGGAGACCGACGTCGGTTACACGAACGAAGAAAACGAAAGTGACGGACTCACGGCGCGACGGTTCCCTCTTCGGCGTCGAGCAGTTCGTGGTAGCGGTTGCGGATGGTGACCTCGCTGATGTTCGCGACATCGCTCACCTCACTCTGGGTCGTCTTCTCGTTCGTCAGGAGCGCGGCGGCGTAGACGGCGGCGGCCGCCAGCCCGACCGGCGACTTCCCGCTGTGGATGCCCTGTTCGGTCGCCGAGTCGAGCAGCGACCGGGCTCGCCGCTCGGTCTCGTCGGACAACTCGAGTTCCGAGGCGAACCGGGGGACGTAGCTCTTCGGGTCGGCGGGTTCGATTTCGAGCCCGAGTTCGCGGGCGACGTAGCGATACGTACGGGCTATTTCGTCTTTCTCGACGCGCGAGACGCCCGTGAGTTCGTCCAGGCTGCGCGGGGTGCGTGCCTGTCTCGCGGCGGCGTACAGCGACGCGGTCGCGACGCCTTCGATAGAGCGCCCCGGAAGGAGGCTCTCGTCGAGCGCACGGCGGTAGATGACGCTGGCCGTCTCGCGGACGGTGTCGGGCAAGCCGAGCGCGGACGCCATCCGGTCGATTTCGCCGAGCGCCTGTTTGAGGTTGCGCTCTTTGGAGTCGCGGGTACGGAAGCGCTCGTTCCACTTGCGCAGGCGCTGCATCTTCTCGCGCTGGCGCGACCCCAGCGAGTTACCGTAGGCGTCGCGGTCACGCCAGTCGATGTTGGTCGAGAGACCCTTGTCGTGCATCATCGTGGTCGTCGGCGCACCGACGCGCGATTTCTGGTCGCGTTCCGTCGCGTCGAAAGCGCGCCACTCTGGCCCCCGGTCGACGGCGTCTTCCTCGACGACGAGACCACAGTCGCCACACACTCGCTCGCCGCGCTCTTCGTCGGTCACGAGGTGTCCCCCACATTCGGGGCACCGCTGTCGCTCGTCGGCTCGCTCCTCTGTTCGCTCACCACTGGTCTCCGTCTCGTCGTTCGTTCGAGTTCGTGTATCAGTCATGGGCGCGTGCGGTGTTCGTTTCTGTCCGGTCGGGTACGTGTATCAGTCATGGGCACGGGCTAGCAGGGAAAGACGAGGTTCGTCAAATGGAGAATCGATAGACGTATGGTGTAGCACTCCCAGCTACTTAAGTCCAGTGGGTACAGCGAGTGATTTTCTCGGTCGAGAAACCGAAGAATCATCGGTAGTTCGCGGGGAAGATACAGTATTCGAAATCTCTGCACGACTCGCGTTCTGCCCGGCTTTATCAATGTGACGGGAGAGAGTATCGAAACCCTTACCGCTCGTCCGGGGGTTCGTCAACATATGAGCGATACGTCTCCCGGCCCCGACGAGGTTCGTCACGTCGCACGGTTGGCCCGCGTCGGCATCTCCGACGAGGAGGCCGAGCGGTTCGCCGGCCAGTTCGCGGACATTCTGGGCTACTTCGAGACGCTAGACGAAGTACCGGAGGTCAAACGTGAACCGGACCTCGTGAACGTCATGCGCGAGGACGAAGTGAGAGCGAGTCTCGAACAGGACGCAGCACTCGAGAACGCACCGGAGTCCGAAGACGGTTACTTCAAAGGGCCGAACGTCTCATGAGCTACAACGCGTTCATCACCGAAACGACCATCGACGGCGACGGGGACGGCCCCCTGGCGGGGGCGACGGTCGCCGTCAAGGACAACATCAGCACCGAGGGCGTCCGCACGACCTGTGGGTCCGCGATGCTCGAAGACTACGTTCCACCGTACGACGCGACCGTCGTCACGAGGCTCAAAGACGCCGGGGCGACCATCGTCGGCAAGGCGAACATGGACGAGTTCGGTATGGGGACGACCACCGAGACGTCCGCCTTCGGGCCGACCGAAAATCCCGTGGCCGAGGGACGTGTCGCGGGCGGTTCCTCCGGCGGGAGCGCCGCCGCCGTCGCGGCAGGCGAGGCAGACCTGGCGCTGGGAACCGACACTGGCGGGTCGATTCGCTGTCCCGCCGCGTTCTGCGGCGTGGTGGGCATCAAACCGACCTACGGACTCGTCTCGCGATACGGGCTTGTCGCGTACGCGAACAGCCTCGAACAGATAGGCCCCATCGCCGAGACAGTCGAGGCGGCCGCCGGACTGCTCGACGTCGTCGCCGGGCCGGACGAACACGACGCGACGACCCGAACGGAGGGCGCAGACGCCGACTACGCGAGTGCGGCGGACGGCGACGTGTTGGGCCTCGACGTGGGCGTCCCGACCGAACTGGTCGAGGGTGCCGACGAGGGCGTCGTCGAACAGTTCTGGGCCGCGATGGACGACCTCGAATCGCAGGGTGCGACGGTCCACGAAGTCTCGCTCCCGTCAGTCGAACACGCCGTCGAAGCCTACTACGTCATCGCCATGTCCGAAGCGTCCTCGAACCTCGCGCGCTACGACGGCGTGCGGTACGGCCACTCCGGCGGGTTCGACGGCAACTGGAACGAGGTGTTCTCCGAGGCACGCGAGGAGGCCTTCGGCGACGAAGTGAAACGCCGTATCCTGCTCGGAACGTACGCCCTCTCGGCAGGGTATCACGACAAGTACTACAAGAAAGCACAGGACGCTCGTGCCTGGGTCAAACAGGACTTCGATTCCGCTTTCGAGGACGTGGACGTGCTCGCCAGTCCGACCATGCCGACACCCCCGTTCGAACTCGGCGAGAGTCTGGACGACCCGCTTCAGATGTACCTCACGGACGCCAACACCGTCCCCGTGAACCTCGCCAATCTGCCCGCCATCTCGGTTCCGGCGGGCGACACCGACGGCCTCCCCGTCGGCGTGCAGTTCATCGGGCCGAAGTTCGGCGAGAAGCGGGTGATTCGGGCCGGAAGCGCACTGGAGTAGTCGAAAACACGTCGCTCCGTTCTCCTCAATGGACCGTCGGCGGATCGAAGTGAGGACGTTCGATGCGGCCGTCGATGGACGGGTTCAGGTCGTGTTCGCGGGCGTACTCGACCAGCGCGTCGTGGACCGTTCCACACCGGCGAGCGACTCGACGACGCTTTCACGTGATTCGTTTACGATTCAGAGCGGAACGGAGGACGAGACGGACGTGTTCGTGACGAAGGCGAACGAATCCGGACCGACTGCGATGGTCGTCGGGGGTATTCACGGGAACGAGGACGCCGGCTACGAGAGTGCAGAACGAATCGCCGAGTGGGACATCGAACGCGGAACACTGGTGGCGATTCCGAAAGCGAACGCCGAAGCAGTTGAAGACGGTACACGGAACAGTGACGACGGGACAGACCTGAACCGTCAGTTCCCGACCGGCGAGGAACCGGAGACGGAACTCGCTCGCGCCATCTGGGGAATCGTCGAAGAGTACGAGCCGGACGTGGTGGTCGGCCTCCACGAATCCACCGGAATCTACGATGGCGACATAGACGGCGGCGTCGGCCAGGTGATCTTCAGTTCGTGGGACGACAAGGCGTTCGCGGATGCCGAGAGCGCGGTAAAGTATCTGAACGGGAACTACGTCTCGCGCGACGAGTACGAGTTCGAGACGGGCGCGTTCTCCTCTAGCGATAGCGAACCGGCCGGACTGATCGTCCACAAGGCGGCACGGGATGCCGACGCCTTCGGATTCCTCGCAGAAGTTACGTCCCAGGATACCTCACTGAGCAAGCGCGTGATGTGGCACGAGAAAATCGTCCAACAGCTCGTCGAAGAAGAGGTCCTCACGTCGTCCGACGACGGGAACAGCGACGAGGACGAGGAAGAGAAAAAAGAAGAGAAAGAGAAGAAAGAAGAAGACGAAAAGAAAGAAGAGCAGAAAGAGGAAGAAAAAGAGGGAGAGGAAAAAGAGGGAGAGGAAAAAGAGGAGAACGAACCACCCGTCGCGAAAATCCAGACGTCGGCTGACAACCTGATGGATGGCTCGCTCGAACAGGGCCAGACTTTGACGTTCGACGCCTCGAAATCGAAAGACAGCGACGGAAAGATCGTCACGTACCAGTGGGACCTCGACGGCGACGGGTCGTTCGAAACGAGCGGGAAGACCGCCGAGATGACGCTATCCAAGTGTGGGAGCTACCGGGTCACGCTTCAGGTGACCGACGACGACGATGGCGCGAAAGCCACGGACGAGGTCACGCTCACGACGGTCTGACGAGCGAACGAACGAAACTTTTCAGTTCGTCGAAACGGTCGTCGTTTTGGTCCGAGTCGTACTCGTCTAGCGTCGAACCACCGATTCTTCTTCGTCCACGTCGAATCCGAGTTTCGAGAGGGTCTCGCTGGAGACACCGGCGTCGAGAATACGTCGATAGAAATCCCGCCGTTCCGTCTCTGAGAGAACCGTGTCGTCCGTCTCGTTCCGTTCACCGAGGCCAGTTCGCTCACCTCGTCGCGTCCTCTCGTAGGCGTCGCGGATGAGTTCGGCTTCGAGTTTCGGGACCGTTCGGGGAATCTCCGGCGACCGCTCAGTTTTAGACATCGTTACCGGCCACTCACAGGGAGGTGTTAAATGTATTTTAAGATAACAAATCTGTCTTTTTCTCGTTGTACAGGTCTCTTTGGTGGTAGCCACACGGCTATAACGCTAGCACTGATGCGTATGTCAATTTACCGCAGGGAATACGACTCGGGCTGCCGCGAATGCGGACGAACCGAACAGAGATAGGGCCAACGACGGTCGACGCGTCCTCATCTCGGCCGAACGAACCGGTCGGTTCGGACGAACGACGCCCCACCTAATAAATCACCTCCGATACGGTGGAGAACGTTGATTCTGTTCGCCACGAGCATATTCGACGAGCGTGCATGTCAGACAATGACTATCCAGATCCGTTGTACTTTCCCAGTCAGGCGTGGTTCTCCCGGTACGAGGAGACCATCAACGACGACGAAGAGTACAACGAGATGAGCGAAGGCTGGGGCGTCGGTTTCGACGGCGACATCGTGTTCGAGATGACCGAGATGCCCGTCGACGACCTCGACGTCGACTCGATGCCCGAGTACTTACACGACGAACTCGACCAGTACATGAACGAGATCGGGACCGGCTACACGGGGTACGCGTATCTCGGGCTGGAAGACGGGCGATGTACCGGGTCGGACTTGATTTCCGGTCCCGACGCCGTCGATGCCGGCTTCCACCTCACCGCCCACAACGAAGACTGGGAGGAACTCCTTCGTGGCGACACCGACATCATCCAGGGGTTGATGAGTGGAAAGTTCGAACTCGACGGCGACATGCAGAAGATACTCCAGTATTCAGATTCGGCCCAGCGGCTCACGTCGCTCGCGGCGTCGATAGACGCGACGTTCGCGCGTAAGAAGTTCTCGTAGGGTCGCCGAGTAGAAGAGAAACGGTCGAAACGAACCGACTCAGTAGGCGGGCATTCCCGTCAACTCTTTGCCGACGATGAGCTTCTGGATCTCGGTAGTGCCGTCGGGAATCGGCATCGTTCTCGCGTCGCGATAGTAGCGTTCGAGACGATTCTCGGTTTTGAGCCCCTCTGCTCCGTGCACCTGGATGGCGTCGGATGTGGCTTCGACCGACTGCTCGCAGGCGTAACCCTTGGCGAGCGAGGACATCATCCGCGCGTCGGAATCGCCCGCTTCGAGCAGTTCGACGACGCGCTCGGCGAGACACCGCGAGGATTCGAGGGCACACTTGATGTCGTAGAGCTTCTCCTGAATCAGTTGGTGTTGGCCGATGGGTTCGCCGAACGTCTCGCGGTCTTTCGCGTACGCCAACGCCTCGTCGAACGCGGCCTGCATGATGCCGACCGCCATGAACGCCATCCCGGTGCGCATGAACGAGAACGTCGCGTTGAGCGGTTTCTGGTCGAGGAACAACTGGGTGACGCTTTCGGGGAACGGGACGATGTCGGAGATGTCCTTGCCCTCCATGATGGCGTTCTCGAACATCGTCGAGAGACGGTTGTCAACCGGAACGCGCACGTCGTCGAGGTAGATGTGCCCGTTCGGGACGGCCTTCCAGCCCAGTTTGTCTATCCCCTCGGTCTCGAACGGGGCGGTCTCCTGGTCGACGAGGAACATGTCTTGCGAATCGGTGCTCTCGTCGTGTGCGACGACGAGTGCCACGTCGGCGATTTGCGCGTTGCCGACCCACGTCTTCTGTCCGTCGATGACGAACTCGTCGCCCTCTCTCCGCGCCGTCGTCCGGGGACGTGCCGTGTCGCTTCCGCCCTCCGGTTCGGTCACCGCGAGACAGCCGATGCACTCGCCCGCGTCCAACTTCGGAGCCATCGCCTCGCGCGTGGTGTCGCCGGCGAACTGGGCGAACAGCGACGGAAACGACATGTTGAGGGCGACGTTGAGACTCGGCCAGACGCGACTCATCTCCTCGGAGCAGATGGTGTACCGCCGGAGGTCGCCGAAGTACGTTTCCGCCGTTTCGGGGTCGAACCCGATGCCGAGTTCGCGGAGGTCGTCGACGTACCCCAGCAACTCCGTTCTGGTGAACGGCTTTCGGTCCTGTTCGTCGACGACCGGTTCGACGTGCTCGTCCAGATACCGCCGGAGGTCCTCGCGAAACGCCCGCTGTTCGTCTGTCAGTCGCATTAGCTCGGGATGTTCTCGGAGACGGAGTTGATGACCGGTGCGAGACGCGTCCCCTTGTTGACCGGACCGTCCATCTCGTAGCGCTGTTGCATGAACCCCTGTATCGGGTCGACGTTGCCGGTGACCAGTCCGACGAGCGTATTTGCCGGTCCGGTGATTTCCAACATCGGGTCGTCTAACGTGCCAGCACCGCCGCGCATCACCTGTGCGTCCTTGTCGACTTCGAGGTGTCCGTCCATCTGACAGTCGGTCGCCGAGAAGTTCACCGTGATGTCGTCGTTGATCTGCTCTTTCACCTCCGGTCGTTGTTCGACGAGCACCTCGACGCCGGCCCAGAGTAGCTCTTGAAACTGGTCTGCAGTCTGCGGGTTCTCGGAGACGAACGCCGCGGTGTCAAGCGTCTTCATCCGGTCGACGACGCGTCCGAACGTCACCGGATTTTCGCGGACGAGTTCGCGTTCCTGCCCGTCTATCTCGTCCAACAGGTCGGGCAGTTGCCGTTCGAGTTGCTCGTCTGACTGTTCGGTCGCCGTTTCGATGCGTTGTATCAGGTCGTCGTTCATCGGTGTTACCTCCGGTGACCCGAGCGTCTCCCACTTCGGGAGGCACCGAGTCACACTACAATCGATTTTTTGACCGAGATGCCGAAGGGTCTACTTCGTCGTATACACAGGGGTTTAAATACGGCCACCCCCCGAAGGGAAAAGCGACTATCGCGGGGTTATCTCGGTGAGGATGGTGGCTTCGACCTTGCGAAGGAGTTCGCCAACGTTGCTCGGTGAACACTCGAGTTCGCTGGCCAAATCCTCGTGAGTGACGCGGCGTGGAACCGAGTAGTAGCCCTGTTCGACCGCCGTCTTCAGTATCTCCTGTTGGCGCTCGGTGAGCACCGAGAAGAGTCGTTCGTTCTGCGGTTTGTACTCTCCCGTCTGTTCTAGCTTCGGGCGCAACGACCTGGGAAGTTCGGGGATAGCGCGTCGAACCATCTCCTCCTCACCGACGACCGTGAGCCTAAGTCCGCCGCGCTCGGTGAACTCGAGCGGTGTGTCCACGATGAGTTCGTACTCTCGCGGAATCTGTAACAGGGTCTCGATGACTTCGTTCGGTTCGAACTGGACGTAGACGTGAACGCTATCGCGTGGCTGTGAGACGTGCGACATCACCACCTCGTCGTGGTCGTCGAGGATCTCTTCGACCCGGTCGGCGTCACCCGACAACTGGTAGATAGTGATGGCCGTCCCGTCGTTGAGCAGGGATATCTCGTGAATGAACTGGCGCGTGAGCGACGATTCTGCCGCGAACGCACCGTCGATGGGATGCAGGCCATCGGCGTCTGGGATGAGAACGAACTTGACGTACCGCATATCAATGACTGTGAAGATTAATCATAAATGTTTTTTCGACCATAATCAGACAAATCGGACGGACTGACGAGGAGCGACACGGTCGAGACGGTTAGAACGAGAAGAGGTCGACGCCCCCTGTGACGCCGACCACTTGCCCCGTGATGTAGTTCGCTTGCTCACTGGCAAGGTACGCGACGAGATTCGCCACGTCCTCTTCCCGACCTAACTGGCGCATAGGCGTCGCCTCGGCGATGCGACCGAAGTACTCGTTGACCTCCTTGAGCTGGTCGAGCGGGAGGTCCGCCAGGGCTCCGACGACGATGCTCGGCGTCAGGACGTTCGAGGTCACGCCGTGTTGGGCACCTTCGAGCGCGAGCGTCTTCCCGAATCCGATGAGTGCGGCCTTCGTCGCGGCGTAAGACGCCTGTCCGTACCCGCCCTGCCAGCCAGCCATCGAACTCATCGTGACGATACGGCCCCACTCTCGCTCACACATCGCGGGAAACACCTCGCGCGTGATGTTGTACGTCCCGGTGAGGTTGACTGCCATGTCGCGGTCCCAGAGTTCGTCGTCGTAGTCTTCGAGTTTCGACTGGGCGTCGACCATCCCGGCGTTGTTGACGAGAACGTCGATACCGTCGAATTCGTCTTCTATCTCTTCGACGGTCGTCGTCACGTCCTCGCGGTCGGTGAGGTCGCATTCGACCGCGACCGCCACGTCGCCATCGTCGTTGATACCGTCCACGACCGACTGTGCGGCCTCTAAATCTACGTCGAGGACGACGACCTCCGCGCCTTCCGCCGCGAGCGTCTCACTGTCGACGCTTCCGATTCGTCCACCGCCGCCGGTAACCACCGCAGTCTTACCATCGAGTCCGAAATCCATACCGTCTGTATCGTCGGAAACGGGCATGAAGTTGGTTGTTCACCTGATACGCGGTGTTTTATATCGACGGGGAAGTATCGAGACCGCTGGAGTAACCGGGAGCGTTCGTGAGCGACGGAGGCCTCGCCCGGCACCGAGGTGACGACGCTCGACGGCAGTGGTACCACATCGTCTCGTGTCTTCAAAGGCAGTCTATACGGAGCACATCAGATTAGACGTTGCTTGAGCAAATACAACACATGTCACAGTCGGAATCGAAGGTCGAAAAGCCGTGGTTCCGTGAGTACCGCGAGTTCGGTATCCCGGAATCGCTTCGTCCGTATCCCGAGATGCCGGTACACAAGATTCTCGAAGAAGCCGCGACGGAGTATCCCGACGCCGGCGTCGTCCAGCACGGTCGTACCGTCACGTATCCCGAACTACACGAGCACGTCGAACGACTGGCGACGGCACTCCGAGAGCGTGGCGTCGAGAAGGGAGATCGCGTCGCGACCGTCCTCCCCACGTCCGTCCAGTTCATCGTCGCCGAACACGCCATCACTCGGGCGGGCGGCGTTCACATCCCGAACGACTTCCTCGACGCGGAAGACGACCTTGCGTACCGACTCGAACAGGGAAACCCGCAGGTACTCATCGGGAACGCAGCGCACAGCGACCTGCTGTACGACCTGTACGACGACCTGGACATCGACCACCTCCTGCTGACAGAGGTCGAAGACTACTCGGCCGCCCCGCCGACCCACGACGAGGCCCGGGACGCCGAGTGGTTCGTAGACGTCGTCGAGAAGACGAACCGGAACCCACCGGACGTCGAGTTCGACGTCGAAACCGACGTGCACACCATCCTGTTCACCGGGGGAACCACCGGCCGACCGAAGGGATGTCTGCTCTCGCACCGCAACGTGCTCGCCAACGCCCGGCAGGGGGTCGCGAGCATGTCGCAGTTGGCGACGATGCTCCGGGGCACCGAATCCGCGCTCCTCGCACTTCCCATCTACCACGCTTACGGCTACTCGGTCGCCCACTCCCTGCTCGACCTGCCGGTCACCGTCTTGCTCGCACCCGACCCCCGCGATACGACACGAATGGTCGACCTCATCGACGAGCACGGTCCGGTGTTGCTGTTCGGCGTGCCGACGCAGTTCATGGACATCGTAGAGGAAGAACTCGACACGAGCGTCGTCGGCATCTCCGGGTCGGCCCCGCTCGCGAGCGAGACAAAAGAGACGTTCGAACGCCACGGCACCGGTGTCTCACAGGGCTACGGCCTCTCCGAGATGTCTCCCATCACCCACTTCGACATCCGCGGCGTCTACGAGATGATGCTCGGGGCCAACTCCGACAGTTTCGATAGTCTCGACCAGCCTACCATCGGCGTTCCGGTTCCCGATACCGAGGTCAAACTGGTCGACATCGACTCCGGCGAGGAGATTCCGATGGAGCGAGCCATCGAAGACGACCTGGAGGGAGAGATGTATCTGAACGGCCCACAGCGGATGCTCGGCTACCTCGACGCCGAGTCCTCGCCGTTCGACGACGAGGGGTTCGTGCCGACGGGGGACGTGGTCAGAATCGACGAACAGGGCCGCTTTTACGTCGTCGACCGCGTCAAGGACATGATCAACGTCTCGGGCCTCAAAGTGTACTCGGAGGAAGTCGACGAGATACTGTTCGGCCACGAAGGGGTGCGCCGTCCGGCGACCGTCGGCGTGCCTGACCCCGAACGACCGGGTAGCGAGCGCGTGAAGGTGTACGTCGAACCTGAACCCGCCGCCGAGGGTGAGCTCACGGCGTCCGACGTCCGGGATTTCCTCGCGGACAAAGTACCCCGACACGCACGTCCCGACGCCGTCGAGTTCGTCGAAGAGATTCCACAGACCGCTATCGGCAAGACCGACAAGAAGCGACTCAGGGAGCGACACGCCGACGAGAGCTGAAACGGCGACAGACTACAGACTACTCGACGATACGAGTGGTTTCACGCCCTGTTCTCGAAATTGTACCCTGGGATGGAGCAACGCGGTGAACTACCGCGTCGGTGACCCGGACGGGTGCGTCGCCCGGTGATAAAAACGACCGTGCAAACGGTGCGGTAGTTTCATCGACGGGTGTGAACATTCCACAATCGATGATGTCCGTACAACTGCGGTCACGAACTGCTCTCTCCAGAGAGGAAGTACACGCGGCGACGCTGGCGGCACTCGCCGGCGCACTTCTCGTCGGCATCCTGCTCCAAGCCACCGACAGCAGCGTCGCGGTCGCCGAGTTCGGGCGACTCGTGGGCGCCAGCTACTCGGTCGGATGGATAGTACTCATCGTCGTCAGTGCCGCGTTCGCCCTCGTCTTCGTCGAGTTCCTGTCCCGAACGGTCAACTCCTTCGTCACGAAGGTCATCACGATGTCGAGCCAGCAAGAACACCTCCAAAAGCTACTGGTGCCGCTTCTCCGACGGTCGGCGCTGACGTTGACGGCGTTCAATCTCGGCCTCGCGTACGGACTCGCGCTGGCACTTGGCTTCTACGTGTTCTTGATGCCGGTCTGGTTACGATACGTCGCGAACGTCCCGACGCCGGTTCCGAATCTGGATTTCGGGGTGCTCGTGTGGGTGCTGTACGGTGGCGTCCTCGGCGTCGTCTACGGACAGGTGATGGAGAAGTGACCCCCCTCGCCCGAGGCCCCTCAAAAACGACCGGTCAGTACCGGCGTCGGTGACTTGGTCGGTCGCCACCCAACCGTCGGTATGCGCGACGAATCCGTACGACGTTCGTCGGTGGGCGACCTCGACCGTCGAACCGTCCTTCGGGGACTGCTCGCCGGCGCGACGGCGACCGGCACGAGCGTCACAGCGACCGCGGAGAGCGACGATGCCCCCTTCGACCGCACCACCGTCCAGATAGCCTCGTTCGACGGGACGACGCTCGTCGGCAGTCTCTACGAACCGACCGCGACGGGCCCCCACCCGGCGATGCTCCTCACCCACGGGTGGGGTGCAGACCGAAACGCCGACTACGTCCAGCGGATGGCCGAACTGTACGCCGAAAACGACTACGTCGTGCTGGCCTACGATTCGCGGGGATTCGGCGAGTCGGGAGGAGAAGTCGGTCTCGACGGTCCCAAGGAAGTACAAGACGCCCGGGAACTCGTGACGTGGCTCGCCGGGCGAGAGACCGTTCGGACGGCCGACGACGACCCCGAGAACCCTGCTATCGGGATGGACAGCCTCTCGTACGCCGGCGGCATCCAGTTGAACGTCGCGGCCCGCGACGACCGACTCGACGCCATCGTCCCCCGATGGGCGTGGCACGACCTCGTCTACTCGCTCGCGCCGAACGGCGTCGTCAAGGCTGGCTGGGCATCGCTCCTGTTTGCGGTCGGTATCACCGGTTCGCGTGGTCTCACGTCCGGTGACGGCGCGCCCGGAGACGAAGACCTCCGCTACGGAGTGTCCCCGAAACTCCACCGAATGATGACCGAAGCCTCGGTGACGAACCAACTCTCGAACGAATCGAAGGCGTATCTTCGGACGCGGTCTGCGGCGACGAAACTCGACGCCATCGACACGCCAACTCTGCTCGTCTCCGGGTGGCCCGACACGCTGTTCACGCCGAACGAGGCCATCTGGACACACGACGCCTTACGAGAACGCGACGTACCGACTCGCCTGTTGTTCTTCCAGGGCGGCCACACCCTGACCGACACTGCCGGGGCGGCACAGCGAGCGTACATCGACGCCGTCGCGCTGGACTGGGTAGACACACACGTCCGTGGCGATGGCAATGTCGACCTGCCGTCGGTCACGTACTACGAGCCACAGACTGACGAGTGGCGAACGGCGGACGCGATACCACCGACGCACGCGAGTTCGCGCGCGTTCGCGCTCGGGGACGCGCGTGCGAAAGAAAGCACAATCGTCGTGAACAGCGCCGCCCCCACCTCGTCGAGTCAGTTACTCCCCACGAATCGCGACCTGACCGACGCGACCGCTACCGATTTCGACTTCCCGCTGGCAGACGACTTCGAGGTACTCGGTGCGCCCGAACTTCGATTACAGGTCGAACCCCTTGGCCCTGAGATGCATCTGTTCACCAAACTCGTCCACTGCCACGACGGACGGGCGACTCTCCTCGGCAATCAGGTGACGCCCGTGACGGTCGAAGGCGAACCCGGAACCGTAGAGACCGTCGACGTCGAGATGACGGCGGTGCAGCGCCAGTTCGACGCGGGCGACGTCCTCCGATTCACGGTGTCCACGACCGACGCAGGATTCTATCCGTCGCGGGATTCGGCGGGTGCGCGTCTCTACCATTCGAGCGACCGGCCGGCGACGCTCGTCCTGCCCACGATGAAAAACGGCGGTCGATAGCATTTCTCGAGGGCGGGGATTTTCGACTCCGTTCTCCCGAACCCCAAAGAACATTTATAAATTAATGATTACCCCTTGAGTGATGATTAAATAGACGAACATTGTTAGTTCCCACCATGGCTTCACCGGGCACGGTACGGTTGATGTCTGCTCTCTGGGAGGGTTCACTCGACGGGGTTCAGCCGATACTCGACGTCGAAACGGGCGAGGTCGCCTATCCCGATGCCGACGAACACCTGGACGACAGAGACGGCGAGCCGTTCGACGTGTTGGAGACCCTCGCGGAACGTGGCCGCCTCCAGCGTGAATTTCAGGAAAAACAGTACATCTGTCCCCGCTGTGAGACGAAAGGGATGCAGTATACGACTGCGTGTCCCGCCTGCGAATCGCCGCAAACGATTCGGACGGACCGCTACCGACATCCGGACTGTGGGTACGAAGGTGTCCGAGAGCAGTTCATCGAAGCAGAGGGTGTGGTCTGTCCGGAGTGCGAGACGGAACTGGAATCGCTACAACACCTCGAATCGGACGCCGGATACGTCTGTGAGGAGTGCGAGGAAATCTTCGAGACGCCCGCAGACCGGCTGCGGTGTCGGGAATGTTACTCCGTGTTCCCACCGATCCAGACCGTCGAGCGCGTCCTGTACCAGTACTACCTCAGCGACCGCGGTGCCGAGTGGCTCGAAGACCAGCTGACCGCACGACAGCAGGTCGCCGATATATTCGAGGATAGAAAACTGAAGACGGAAATCGACACGACGGTGACCGACCGGGACGGTGAGGAGACGCCTGTTCACGTCTTCGCGCGGGACGAACTGCTGAACGACCGCGTCGTAGCCGCCGTCCACGAACGACCGGACGAAAGCGACGTGGCGGAACTGAAAGCCATCGCCTCGGACGTGGACGCACGGGCGACCCTGATCACCACGTCCGGGGAGGTCGTCGGAGAGGACGTCGACGCGCTCGTCGCGGGAGATGGGATGACCGTACTGAGCCTGGAAAACGGCACCCTCCACCGGGAGTACGAGACGACGGTCGGGGTCGACACGCAAAACTCGTTCGTCGGCCGTATCGCCGACATCTTCAAGCCGCAGAACGGATAGCACCGAACCTCGTTCACGCCATCGCGGACGCCGTGAACTGTCTCGACAGGATTCCGTCGTCCTCGGTCGTCGTCGTACCCGAGTCACCGTCCTCGGTCGAGGTACTCTCTTCCGTCGTGTCCGACGTCGTCGTCTGATTTGTGAGGTCCGACACGGCGTCTGTCGTGTCGTCCGTCGTCGTGGTCGTCTCGACGGTCGTGGTCTCGGTGCTCACCGTGTCCTCGACTCCGTCTGAAACGGTCGACGTGGTATCTTCGACGCTCGTCGAGGTGTTCTCGACCGTGTCTTTCGTGTCGTCCACGCTGTCGCTCACTGTCTTCGTCGTATCCTCGATGGAGTCGGTCGTGTTGTCGACGCCATCCGTCACGTCGTCCGTGGTATCGTCGACCGTGTCGGTCGTGTTATCGACGGTGTCAGTCGTCTCGTCAGTCGTATTCTCGACGGTATCGGTCGTGTCGTCGACACCGTCCGTCACGTCGTCCGTGGTCTCATCCACGGTATCGGTCGTGTTCTCGACCGTGTCGGACGTCTCGTCGATGGTGTCTTTTACGGTGTCGGTCGTGTTGTCGACGCCATCTTCGACCTGGTCCGTCGTGTCGTCCACGGTGTCGGTCGTGTTCTCGGCACCGTCTTCGACCGGGTCCGTCGTGTCGTCGACATCACCGGGTGTTTCCGTCCGATTTTCTACCCCGTTGGTCGAGTTCGGCAGCGTCTCGCCTGGCTGGTCGCCCCCGACGTCGTCCGGTACCCGTTTGGACGGGTCGGTTACGTTTCCGTCGCCGGTCGTCCCATTCTGGCTCCCGTCGCCGGACTCGGCCTCCTCGAACTGGGAGAGCAGTTGACGACCGACCTGCTTCGGAACTCGGAAGCTAATCGCGTCGGCCGTCGCGTGCTCGAACAGGAGGTTCGGCCCGCGAACGGTCGCACCCTCGAACACCGCCCGTCGGAACGTGAGTCGGACGCCCTGGGCACCGTCCGTGCTGTTTGTCTCCAGACACACCTCTTCGGCGTGGAATCTATCCATTCGAATGGTCAGTACTGCGTCGCCCGAACCGTCGTTCGACCCGCCGTTCTCCTCGACGTACCCCGAAACTGCCCCGTCGACGTGCAGGTTCTCCGCATCCTGGCCGAACGCAGGGAACGAAACGTTTCGATACGTCACGTCACTGAAACAGTTCGTCGTGCCCGACACGACGCTGTCTGCCGACCCGCCGGTGTCGTCGGTCAGCCCCGACACGGGAGCGACCGAGGCGAACGCGACACAGAACACCACTGCGATAGTTATCGAGTGACCCATCGACACTCACACTCGCGTTTTACGCCACCGCAGTCTGTTCGTTGGCACTCGATTCGGTCTCGCTGGGACCTTCCCACGCCACGCACATCGCGCCGCCGATGACGCCGAACATCATTCCGATGCCGAACCCGCCGAGTGCACCGACGATGGACGCGATGGAAAGCAGGATGCCTGCCGCGCCGAAGAACTCCGCGAACTCCGGTTTGAGGAGCGCGAACGCTCCACAGAGGATGACGAACACCGCGAACACCAGCCCGGCGAACATGAACATGCTCGGGACGAGCGCGAAGTTTATGGCGAGTTCGGCGGGGATGATGCCGATGATGAGGCCGCCGAGGAGGACGAAGATGCCACCCCAGAAGGGTCGCTCGTGTCTCCACGACGCGAACTGTGACCGGTACGATGCGAACTGTGAGCCGTACGTTGTGGACATTGTGAAATTCCTCGCGTTATCCGATTAGGCCGCACACTGGTTCTTCGGGAACTTGGTGTCGTCTTCGGGGTTCACCTTCGTCTGCACGTGCGTCCCGGACAGCGTGATACTGCGCAGGAACTGGCTCTGTGCGCGAATCTCGCCGTCGTTGATGATTATCTTCGGAGCCGAGAACGTGATGGAGTCTTGCATGTTACCGCTCGTTCCCGACTGAATCTTCTGGTTCTTGAACTGGAGGTCGCCACGGAGATAGGTGAACTTTTGTGTCATCCCACTGAACTTCACCGGCTCGTTGGACGCGATGAGAACGCGCACCGTGTTGCCGCCGCCCGGCATCTCCTTTGGAACCTCGATGTCCTTGTAGAGTTTGAGGTTCTTGATCGTCCCCTGGTCTATCTTCGCGACCGCCGACGGGTAGGCCGCACACTCACTGGAGTTTTCCATCGTCGCGTACTGCTGGAATCCCTGCCCCTCCAACTGGTCGAAGGTCACTGTAAACCCACCGACACCGGCCGTCGGCACCGCGACGGCGGCGCCGCCGGTCATGATTGCGCCAACGACGCCCGTCTGAAGCACTAACGCTGCAACCATCGTCACCGCGAACTTCCTGGTATCGATTGCCATACACGAGTTCATACATCTTAATATATTAATGGTTGTTGTGGCTAAAACCAGCCATATATAAGTAAAGACCAGTAAGTCAAATTAATTACTGTAAAAATAATGTGAGAATACCAAGTATTGTATATTATAACATTCTAGAAAACAGCCGTGGCAGACCTGCGATTCCCGACGGTCGGGGAACGGATGCCCGTTCTGCTCGGACACCGCTGTTGTGGTCTATCCGACGTTCATCGCACGCTCGACGACGTCCTCGCTATACAACTCCGCCAGCGCCTCGTGTTGGTCGGGACGGTTCTTGTAGACGTCCTGGAACAGGGTGATCGGCGTCATCGCGGCCTGGTAGGTCGCTTCGTCCCACATCCGATCTTTGTTTATCTCTATCTCGATTCCGTCGACGACGAGCGTCGCCGTCTGCGTCATGGAGATGGCACCTTTTCCGGCTTCTTTGGCCGCTTCGAACTCCTCCATCGAGTCGACGATGTCGTCCATGCTCGGGACGTACTCGGTCAGGTCGAGTAGCTCCTCGCGCAACTCGTCTTCGTCGAGTTCGCGCTCGTCGCTCCCGACCTGAAGGACGTACCCGCTGCTGGTCTCCTCCAGACCGATACGCTCACCGTCGTAGAACTGGTAGCCGTCCTCCGCTTCGAGTTCTATCTCGCGGCCGTCGGCGTCTATCAGCCAACTGCCAGTCTCCGGCGGCAGCGGTGCCGTGTTCGCCTCGACGACCTGTCCAGGGGTCAGCGACCAGATGCCGATCATCCCTTTGGCCTGGTTGTCGGTCATCCGCTCGTTGTAGCCCTCCGTGTCCCGGATGTCGTCGTACGGTCCGTCGACCGCGATGAGACCAGCGGCACTCGCGCCTCGGGACGTGTTGTGGCGTAGCTCCGCCCACGGCGGCAGTCCGCCGGTGGGCGTTATCGCACGCATGTCCTTGGTGTAGTCGACCTCCCCGTCCACGAGGAGGAAGAGGCGTTCGAGGTTGTTGTCGGGCTTGCCCATCTCCTCGCGGAGGTCGCCCATCGCCAGTTCTGCCGCCGCGCTCTCGATGATGACCGACATCGCGATGCTGCCTTCTTCGAGACCGTACTCGTTCTCGACGATGGTGATGAACTCGTCGGCCTTCTTCCAGTCGTCGATGCCTCCGACCTCGGGAACGACGAACCCGTCGATGTGCTCGATGGCACCCTTTTCGGGGTCGGCTATCTGGAGGATGTGCTGGAAGCCCTGATACCGGGTACCGGGGCTATCCCGGTGCCAGACGATGCGGGGGTGGATTTCCCCCGGGAAGTCCGCCCCGTGTTCGGCGACCACCTCGACGATGTTCCCGGCACCCTCGTCGCGCATCGACGGGGCCGTCGCGTCCTCGTTGTCCGGAACCCAGACGTCCGGTGCCTGCATCCCGCGTAGCTGGGCCGCACTGCGAATCATCTTGGCGGAATCGTCTTCCCCCTCCACCGCCGTCGGAGAGGTGAAGAACGTTCGCACGAACTCCCGGTCGTGTTGACGCTGAGCGCTCATGTCAGTCGTCCTGCTGTTCGGGGGTGACGACCGTCTCGCCCTCGTCGGAGTCGGACGTGATGGGCTCGTCCTCACCCTCGCTGTATCCCGCAGACCCCTCGATACGCTCGCGGGCTTCGGGGTCGAACTGCTTCTCGATGTCCTGGTACCGGCTCACGAACGAGAGTTCGTGGTGTGACTCGGTCGGGTGACCGAGATACCGCCCTTCGAGGTCGAACTGTGCCTGTTCGTCCTCTTCCGCCAGTCCTTTGAAATCCTCGTAGACGCTGTGTGCGCCGGAGTGAAGCGCGAACAGAGTGATGAAGATGTACTTGTAACCGAGGTCACCCAGCTCCTGGAACGTGAGCGGGTCCTCTTCTTCGGACCACGCGAACGACGAGGAGTAGTTGAACGCGAGTTTGAGGTCGGGGTGGGTCTCGTGGATGGTTTCTGCGTACTCGACCGCATCCTCTCGACTCGGGTCGGGCATCTCGGGCCAGACGATATCGACGCCTGCGTCCGCGTAGATACGGCCGCGTTCGAGGTGTTCTTCCCAGTCGCCGTTGGCCGAGCCGTACGCGTCGGTTCGGGCGATGATGATGGTGTCGTCCGACTGTTTTGCGTCCACTGCGGCCTCGAACCGGGCGCGGGCGTCCTCCCGCGAGACGATTTGCTTGCCCGCGATGTGGCCACATCGTTTCGGCGTGGTCTGGTCTTCGATGTGGATGGCGGCGACCCCGGCCTTCTCGTACTCACGGACGGCCCGGCGGACGTTGTGGATGCCACCGTAGCCAGTGTCACAGTCCGCGATGACGGGGAGGTTGCAGGCCTCCACGATGCGTTTGGCGTTCTCGACCATCTCGGTCATCGTCACCATTTCGAGGTCGGGGAACCCGAACTGTCCCAGCACAGTCGAGTAACCGCTCATGTACGCGGCGTCGAGCCCGGCCATCTCGGCGAGGCGGGCGTCGAGCGCGTGATAGAGTCCAGGTGCGAACACGTAGTCCTGGGTGTTCAGCATCTCGCGGAGCTCTTTTCCTGCGCGGTTCTCGATGTCCGTCGTCGTCACGTCTTTGTCCGAAATCATCGGTCGTCAGTGGTCGTATTCTGCAGCGTAGCTTCTATCTGTTCGAGTCGAGTGTGAATCGTCGCGAGTTCTCGCCGGAGTGCATCGACCTCCTCGGTCGATTGGGTCTGTCTCCCCGTGTGCGAGATGTTCGGAACGATTGGTCCTTCGACTTCGGTGCGGTCGTATCGAGTTCGGTTTGTCATATCAGTCGCGTCGTCTGTTGCGGTATCTGAAGGGCTGTTCTGTGACGGCGTTGGGGGTAGTCTGCCGATACAGGCATTTCTTTCACCACACTCAGGGTGAGCAGCGTCCGGGGTATAAACATTATGATTTATAATGTTAATATTCATTAATGCGTATTCACGCTCGAAGGGGCCATAAGGCGATATAATTGAGTGACAGTAACACGCAAGGAGGGCGGCTCTCTTCGATGCGGGAGACCGGGTTACCCGCCCACCTCGCCCGCAGATACCGCGCCGAACGACGCTCTCACGTCGCTCGAACCGGGAGGGAAAGGTCTATGAGAGCGTATTCGAGAAATAAATGCATGGATTCCGGGCAAGTTACCCCCGTCCAGGCACTCGGAGCCCTCGACAGAATCGGGACGGCGGGTGAACCAGTCACGGCGGGTGAGCTTGCGACGGAGTTAGATTGCACTCGAAAAACGGCCATCGAAAAGCTCGACGAACTCGTCGACCTGGGCAGCGTGAAACACAAGACGTTCGATGGCGAGAATCGAGTCTGGTGGCGAGCGGAAGCGTCCGAACGAAACGACCACTTGCAGTTCAATACGCTCGTCGACACGGTCAAAGAGTACGCTATCTTTCTGCTCGACTCCGACGGGCACGTAATGACGTGGAACGAGGGGGCGGCGGAGATGAAAGGCTACGATGCCGAGGAAATCGTCGGCAGACACATTTCCACCTTCTACACCGACGAAGACGTCGAGGCGGACGTTCCAGAGGAGAACCTCGCCATCGCAGCCGAGAAAGGACGAACAGAGGACGAGGGGTGGCGCGTCCGAAAGGACGGGACGCGGTTCTGGGCCAACGTCGTCATCACCGCACTTCGAGACGACGATGACACGCTCATGGGGTTCACCAAGGTCACACGCGACATGACCGAACGCCGGGAATCCCAGGAGAAACTCCGGAAAGAGCGTGACCTCGTCGATCAAGTCGTAGAAACCGCACCGGTAGGAATCTTCGTCATCACGCCCGATGGCACGCTCGTCCGTGCAAACTCACACGCGCTCGAGCTACTCGGCATCGAACGGTCGAGCGTCGAACGACACGACGTCACGGAGTGGAAACTCTACGACGAAGATGGTGAGGAGATTCCACCCGAGGACGGTCCGTTCACGCACGTCATCGAAACGGGCGAACCAGTCACCGACGACCGATACCAGGTCGAACTGCCGGAAGGGGGACGCCGGTGGCTCTCTATCAACGCCGTCCCCATCGAGGACGGCGCGTACGAGGTCGAGCGTATCGTCGTCGCCGTCGACGACATCACCGAACAGCGGGTGCGAACGAATCAACTCCGGCGAGAACGCAATCAGACCCGACAACTTCTCGAAACGTCGCCGATTTCGATTTCGGTTCGGGACGCCGACGGAACGGTGATACTGGCGAATCAGCGAACGCAGGAGGTCTTGGGCCTCACCGAGCGTGAAATCATCGAGGAACCGGAGGACATGGACGAGTGGCGGTTCTACGACACGGACGGCGAACCGCTCACGCCGGACGAGGCACCCGCAGCGCGTGTCCAGGAGACCGGCGAACCGATGTACGACGAGCGAGTAGCTATCGAGCGACCCGACGGAGAACGAAAGTGGTTCTCGGTGAACGCGGCCCCCCTGTTCGACTCCGACGGCAACCTCCGGCGAACCATCACCGCCAGCGAGGACATCACCGAACTCAAGGCGCGCGAACGCGAGTTGGAGCGACGCAAGAGCGAACTCGAGACCGAGTTGTCCGAAATCCTCGGCCGCATCTCGGACGCTTTCTACGCCCTCGACGAGGAGTGGCGGTTCACGCATGTCAACGAACGCGCCGAAGAGATCACCCAACACTCCGCAGAGGACCTACTCGGGGGGAACATCTGGGAGATATTCCCCGAGGCCGCTGGGGGTATCGTCTGGGACGAGTACCACGAGGCGATGGAAACCCAGGAGTCGACCAGTTTCGAGATGTACGACGAGGACCTCGACATCTGGGTCGAGGTCAACGCCTACCCCTCCGAGACTGGACTGTCGGTCTACTTCCACGACATCACCGAGCGCAAGGAGCGCGAACGGGCGCTCGAAGAGTCCGAACGACGGTACCGGACGCTGGCAGAACACTTCCCGAACGGTGGCATCAACCTGTACGACGGCGACCTCCGACTCACGCTCGTCGCGGGGCGAGCGTTCGCCAATCTGGATATGCCCCCCGAGGAACTCGAAGGGAAGACGGTTCGGGAGGCGTTGGACGAGTCGGCGGCCGACGTGCTCGAACCCGCGTATCGAACTGCACTCAACGGCACGCCAACCTCCGTCGAACTGGAGTTTGCCGACCGAGAGTGGATCGTTCGTGCAGTACCGGTCACCGACGAAGACGGAAACGTGTTCGCCGGGATGGCGATGGCACAGGACATCACCAAGCGCAAGGAGCGAGAACGGGCGCTCGAAGAGTCCGAACGACGGTACCGGACGCTCGCCGAGAACTTCCCGAACGGGTCTGTCGTCCTGTTCGACCACGGCCTCCGGTACACCCTCGTCGAAGGGAAACTCGCGGAGCGACTCGACATCGACCCCGAAAACATGGTCGGAAATCCGGTCGGTGATGTCCACCCACCGGAAGCGAGCGACGTGTTCGAACGGAACTATCGCGCTGCACTCGAAGGATACGAAAACTCCTTCGAGGTCACGTACGACGACCGCATCCTCCGCGTCTGGGCGATTCCGGTCCGGGACGACGACGGCGAGGTGTTCGCCGGGATGGGGATGTCACAGGACGTTACCGAACAGGTCGTACAGCGACAGGCGCTCGAAGAGTCGGAGCAGCGATACCGCACGCTCGCCGAGAACTTCCCGGACGGCGCAGTCGGCGTCTACGACCACGACCTCCGGTATCGGTTGGTGGAGGGCGCTATCTTCGACGAAATCCCACAGTCTTCCGAAGACCTCGAAGGACGAACTGTCGAAGAGGTGTTCCCACCGAAGAGTGCTCAAACCATCGAAACGCTCTTTCGCGATGCACTCGACGGGGAGACGAAAAGCAGCGAGGTCGAGTTCGCGGGGCGCATCTTCCAGGTCTGGGCGACACCGCTGCACGACCCGGACGGCGAGATAGTCGCCGGACTGAGCTTCTCCCAGGACATCACCGAGCGTAAGGAGCGCGAACAGAAGTTAGAGCAGTTTGCGAGCGTCGTCTCTCATGACCTTCGAAATCCGCTCGGAATCGCACAGGGGTATCTACGGATGGCACGAGAGGAGGGGAACCCGGAGGATTTCGACGAAGTGGAACGAGCGCTCGACAGGATGGAGACCATCATCCAGAATCTGCTCACCATGGCACAGGAGGGACAGACCATCGACGACCCCGAACCGGTCTCTCTCTCGGACGTCGTCGAGAGCGCGTGGCGGCACGTAGAGACACGCGAGGCGACCCTCCACGTCGAAACGAACCAGACGATTCTGGCCGACGGAGACAGGCTTCAGACGGTATTCGAGAACCTGTTTCGAAACGCCGTCGAACACGGCGGGAGTGACGTGAACGTGTACGTCGGCCCCCTGGAAGACGGGTTCTACGTCGAAGACGATGGGAGAGGAATCAGATCGGACAGTTCGGAGAAGATATTCGACTACGGTCATTCGGCGGGTGAGGGTACCGGATTAGGACTCGCTATCGTCCGCGAGATAGTAGACGCACACGGCTGGACCATCACCGCGACCGATTCACCGACCGGCGGTGCTCGATTCGAAACGCACGGCATCGAGTGACGAGCGGTCGGCGGCTACGGTGAGTCCGTTCTCGGACTGCCGACAGTCGTTCGTTTCGAACCCGACTCGCGTCCCGCAACCTTATCTCGACGTCGATTCTCCCCGCGTTCGAACGTCCCACTCGTCGGTCTCGCGCAGATAGTCAGGGATTTCGTCCACACTCCGTCGCTCGTGCAAAAAGACGGTCCCGTCTTCGACTGTGCCGCGGTCTAGGTCGACGAACAACCGTTCGAGACCGCTTTGCCAGCGTTCGTCCACCAGTTGCCGCCAGCACGCTTCGAACGCGACCTGTTCGGTTTCGGTTGGCCCGCCGAAGGTTCTGGCGACTTCGAGACAGCAATCGGGACAGTTGTAGACGGACACGGGGTCTGCGAGGGCGTGAACGTGTCCGTCGATGGTGACGACTGGGGCTCGTCGTTCCATCGCACCGTGGCGGTCACACACGGCGTTTTCGGGGTCGGTACCGACGTAGAGCGGGCGTAGATTCGATGTCATGGCTGGTGTGGGCCGACGATGTCGGGGCGACTCGCGGGGCGACACGAAGCCATCGAGTTTGAATCATCAACGGCTGACACAATCATGAAGCTATCGGCGGGTCGTCCAATCTGGCCCCGCCAGTTTTGTCGGTCGAAACTCAACAGGATGCTATGGGAAACGAACTGCTCGTCTACGGTTCGTACGGATACACCGGCGCACTGGTCGCCCGAACGGCGGTCGACGAGGGACTCTCACCAGTGCTCGCCGGTCGAGACGCCGAACGAGTCGAAGAACAGGCGATGGAACTCGGACTCGACCACCGCGTGTTCAGCCTCGAGCACCCGAACGTGGTCGAGAGACAGGTCGAAGACGTATCCGCCGTGCTGAACTGTGCCGGACCGTTCTCGAAAACAGCAGACCCGCTGATTGCTGCGTGTCTCGAGGCCGAAACGGACTATCTCGACGTCGACGGAGAAATCGACGCGCTCGAAGCCACCGCCGAACGCGACAGGGACGCCGAACGAGCAGGGGTTACCCTCCTCCCGTCGGTCGGGTTCGACACCGTCCCCACCGACTGCCTGGCCGCCCACCTCGAACGACAGTTGCCCTCAGCGACCCGTCTCCTGCTCGCAATCGACGGGCTGGGAACGTTCTCGCCCGGCACCCTGAAATCCATCGTCGAAGGCCTCGCCAGACCGGGGGCGGTTCGCGCGGACGGGGAGATTCATCCCGTTCCGGCGGCGTGGAAGACCCGACGAGTCGATTTCGGCCGGGGAACGAAGACCGCCGTGACCATCCCGTGGGGCGACGTGTCCACCAGTTACTACACGACCGGCATTCCGAACATCGAAACCTACGCCACGGTTCCAGAGCGGGCGGTCGGGGTAATGCGGCGAACGCGAGCACTCACGCCCCTGTTCGGTTCGGCACCGTTCCAGCAGGTCGCAAAGCGCATCGTCGACGCCGTGGTGTCGGGACCGACCGCCGACCAGCGTGCCCAGAGTACGACCCGCATCTGGGGCCGGGTCGAAGACGACGAGGGACGGCACGTCTCTGCCCGCCTCCGAACGCCGGACACGTACGAACTGACCGCCCAGACCGCGGTCGAGGCGGCCCGACGCACGCTCGCGGGCGAAGTCGCCTCCGGCTTCCAGACGCCGGCTTCGGCGTTCGGGGCCGACTTCGTCCTCGATTTCGAGGGCGTCGAACGCGAAGACGTGAGCGAGAAGACTGCGGTAGAGTCGTAACTGCTCACCGAGATTATTTCTTCTCAGCCGACGAGGATGGTTACGGAGTCGTGAGTGGTTGTTGGGCGATGAGTGTGATTTTTCGCGGAGTCGTGTCGTCTCCTGCTGCTTGAGCCTGGTCACGCCCTCACTCGGATGCTTCCCTCGCAGACGCTCCGCGTCTGCTCGGGTTCGCTTCCTCGTTCGCCCGTTGCCACCAGGCCCGCACGCAGTTGGTCGACCTGCCATCGTGAGTCGGCTGACCGACTTTCTGCTGGAAATCAGCAGGACGGGCAACCGCCAAAACACCGACAGTCGATCTTTCGTCGCTATTCGGTCTCGTCGCGCAGTTCGGTTCGCCGAATCTTCCCGGTCACCGTCTTCGGCAGTTCGTCCACGAACTCGACTTCGCGCGGGTACTCGTGTGCCGAGAGTTCCTCTCTGACGTGATGTTTGATGTCTTCGGCGAGGTCGGGAGACGGGTCTGTCCCCTCGCTCGGCACGATGTACGCTTTCACGATGTTGCCGCGCTCGGCGTGTGATTTCGGCACGACGGCGGCCTCCGCGACGGCGGGATGTTCGCCCAGCGAACTCTCGACTTCGAAGGGGCCGATGCGGTAGCCCGCACTGATGATGACGTCGTCGGCCCGGCCCTCGAACCAGAAGTAGCCGTCCTCGTCCAGGTGGCCGAGGTCGCCGGAGAGATACCAGTCGTTCACGAAACAGTCCGCCGTCTTCTCGGGTTTGTTCCAGTACTCGGCGAAGAAACAGGGGTAGTCACCGCGCTGGGCTATCTCGCCCGTCTCACCCGGTTCCAGTGGTTCGCCGGTCTCCGGGTCGACGACGGCGGCCTCAATTCCCGGGAGTGGTTTCCCCATGCTCCCCGGCCGCACTTCCATCGTCGGGTAGTTGTTGATTATCATGTTGCCCGTCTCGGTCTGCCCGTAGGTGTCGTGGATGGTGACGCCGAGCGTCTCCTCGCCCCACTCGACCACGCCCGCCGAGAGCGGTTCGCCGATGGAGAGCGCGTGCCGGAGGTCGAGGCTGGCGTCCTCCAGTACGCTCTCGTTCTCGCGGAGCATCCGATAGGCGGTCGGGACGCTGAACAGCACGTTGATGGGGAACTCGTCCAGCAGTCCGGCCCACGTCTCGGGGTCGAACTCGCCCTCGTAGGTGAACAGGCTGGCACCCCAGAACCACGCGCCGAGGGTGTTGATGGGGCCCGTCAGCCAGCCGAGGTCGCCGGTCGACCAGTAGAGGTCGCCCGGTTGCAGGTCGACCGCGAATCGTTGTGTCGCGGCGACGCCAGCGACCCAGCGGTGTTTGTGGAGAACGCCTTTCGCCAGCCCGGTCGTCCCGCTCGTGTAGTACAACAGTGCGTCGTCCTCGCCGCCCGTCTTCGCAGTCTCGTGCTCACGGCTCGCGTCCGCCATCGCGGCGTGATAGCTGACGTCGCCCTGTCGAACGCCCGTCCCATCGTCACTGACGACGACGACGTGTTCGACCGAGGGGGCGTCGTCCAGCGCCCTGGCGACGGTGTCTCGATTGCTCGGCGTCGTGACGACGACTTTCGCGTCACAGTCGTCGAGACGATAGGCGATGCCGTCGGGGCCGAATCGCTCGTTGACGCCGCCCCACACGCCGCCTGCTTTGAGCGTGCCGACGAGAGCGACGTAGTGTTCGGGGATGCGGGGCATGTAGGAGAACACCCGGTCGCCCGACGCCACGAGGTCGGAGAGGACGTTGGCGAACCGATTCGACTGCTCGGCGAGTTCCCAGAAGGTGAGTTTCTCGCGTTCGCCGTCCGTCCCTGCGTAGTAGAGTGCGACCTTCTCGCAGTCGTCCGCGTGCCGGTCACAAACCTCATGTGCGATGTTCAGTTCCTCCGGCGCGTTCCAATCGGCTTCGGCGTAGATATCGTCCCACTCGAAGGAGTTCCGTTCCTCGTCGTAATCGTGGAGATTGTGAGCAGACATCATACATTCAATCCACGATGGGCCGTATAATCGTTCCCCTACCACTCATCGATGGGTACTTTTCAACTCCGGCGGACGTCGGCGGTCACGCACTCTACGGCGGTCACGCAGTCTCTAGTCCTTCCTCGACGGCCCGCCGAAATCCCTGAAGCGTGTACTCCTCGATGCGAACGGCCTCCTCCTCGTAGGACTCGAAGACGGCACACGCCCACTCGCGCACCTCCGGCGAGTCGGTATCGACGAACACCTGGAGGGTTCTGGTATCCGTTTCGCAGACGCCGATGCCGACTCGGTCGTCGAAGATGGCGAGCGCGAACGGGAGGTCGTCGTGCAACCAGGCGGTGAGATGGCCGCTCGCACACGCTTCCACACACCGGTCCGGATAGCCCGTCAGTATCTCCTCGGTGACGCTGGGAACGCCGATGTTCTGGGTCTCTACCCTGTCGACGATGTGCTCTACTATCTCGTCCATGTAGATGGGGGCGATGGCGTCCATGTCGAGACCGCGGAGCGTGTCAGTCTCTCGGACGAGCGTGACGAACCGACGTACCGGACTGTAGGGGTCGCCGCGGTCGGTTCGCGTCACCGTCGCACCACGGAACGCTTCGACGTCTATCTCGACCGGTGCATCCCGCACGGCCTCCAACACGGGAGCGAGATGGAGCACCGAACTGGCTTCTTCCTTGAACGTGACCAGCGTCTTCCTGAGCAGTTCTCCCACCTCCGTGAGCGCGAACTCGCCTGCTTCCTTCTCGATTAGGCCCAACTTGCCTAGCAGTCGAGTGTGACGATGGCTGGTCGCTCTCGACACCGCCAACCGCTCCTGTAGCTCCCGTCGGTCGAGCGACCCCTGCTGGAGTTCTTCGAGCAGCGGCGACCGCCGAAGCAGGTCGATGAGCAGGTCGGTTTCGTCGGCCGTGCCTGTGCCAACCATACACACACTCGGTGTTCGAGTACATTAGTTCTGTCTCAGCGGGTGAGACAGCCTCATCAACGCCCTCACGACGGGGTAAAATATCACTAGTTGATTACATTTCCCATGCGACCGTAGCGTCGTCTATGTCTCTCGAAGAGACACCGATTGCAGGCACAGACGACAGAATACGGCTCACAACGAGCCACCGAGTAGATGACGGGAGAACGACCCCATGACAGCAGACACCGAAACGCAGCAAGCGAACGAAACGCTCGTGCGGAGACTCGTCGACGCGGTGTGGAACGACGGCGACCACGGCCAACTCGACGACCTGTGCGCGACGGACGTGACCATCCACGACCCCGTGACGCCCACGACGATACACGGGACGGAAGGCTACGAACGGTACGTCTCACGATACCGACGTGGCTTTTCGGACCTGACGGTGACCGCCGAGACGTTCGACACCACTGACGAACTGGTGGCGGTTCGAACGACCGGGCGGGGAACCCACGACGGCGGGTTCCGCGGTCGTGAACCGATGGGCGAGGAAAGCACTCTCGCTGGACTACAGGTGTTCCGCGTCGAGGACGGCACCATCACGGAGTGGTCGGGGACGCTCGTCGGCGAAAGCGAACTGTCGTCGTTCCGTGAATCGTTCGGCGGGCGGGTGGTCGGACCCGGCGACGAAGACTACGACGAGGTTCGAGCCGTCTGGAACGGAATGATAGACCGCTATCCCGCCCTCGTCGCTCGCTGTACCGGCGTCGCCGACGTCATCGCCGCCGTGGACTTCGCTCGGGAGAACGACCTGTTGGTGGCCGTCCGCGGCGGCGGACACAACGTGGCGGGCACCGCCGTCTGTGACGGTGGACTCGTCGTCGACTGCTCGCCGATGACGGGCATCCGAGTCGACCTCGACACGCAAACTGTCCACGCACAGGCCGGCGTCACGTGGGGCGAACTCGACCGCGAGACGCAGGCCTTCGGTCTCGCCACCCCGGGCGGCGTCGTCTCGACGACCGGCATCGCGGGATTAACGCTCGGTGGGGGTCTCGGCTGGCTCCGGCACAAGCACGGGCTGACCATCGACAACCTCCGGTCGGTCGACGTCGTCACGGCCGCTGGCGAGTTCCTGACGGCGAGCGAGACGGAGAACCGTGAACTGTTCTGGGGTATCAGGGGGGGTGGCGGCAACTTCGGCGTCGTCACGTCGTTCGAGTACCGACTCCATCCGGTCGGTCCCGAGGTGATGTTCGCCGGGGCGATGTACCCACTCGAAACGGCCAGAGACATCCTCCCCACGTGGCGCGAGTACATGGCCGACGCACCCGAGGAGGCGTCCGCGGAAGCGGCGTTCTGGACGGTGCCCGAGGTTCCGGATTTCCCCGAGGAAACCCACGGGGAACCGGTCGTCGCACTGCTCGCGGTGCACTGCGGTTCGGTCGAAACGGGACGGCGCGTCCTTCAACCACTCCGCGAGTTCGACGAGCCGCTCGTCGACCTGAGCGCCCCGACACCGTACGTCCAGGTCCAGCAGATGTTCGACCCGTTCCTTCCCGAGGGCGAGTTGAACTACTACTGGAAGTCGATCGAACTCGATTCGCTCGACGACGAGGTCGTCGATGCGGTCGTGACCGCCGCCGAGAACCGACCGTCCCCGCGGACGATAATGCCTATCTGGCACCTCGGCGGTGCGATGGGCCGCGTCGGTCCGACAGAAACGGCTTACGGCGACCGGAGCGCCACGTATCTGCTGAGCATCGATTCGACGTGGGACGACCCAGCCGACACGGAAGAGAACGTCGCGTGGACGCGGGAGGTCTGGGCCGACATGCACCGGTTCTCGGACGGCAGTTTGTATCTGAACTTCCCCGGATTCAACGAGGAGGGCGAGGAGTTGGTTCGGGCCGCCACGGGCGAGGACAACCACGAACGCCTGGTCGCGTTGAAAGACAAGTACGACCCGACGAACCGGTTCCGGACGAACCAGAACGTCACGCCGACGGTCTGAGCCCCGTCCCGACCGACACGTCGCCGACGCGGTGGGTCGGGACGGTCCGTCTCCTCTCGGCGTGTCGTTACGAATCGAATCCGGGTCGCGCCCGCGACACACCTTGACGCCGTCACAACGCTGATAGCGGTTACGTGCGTCCGGACCAGTATGACTGATGCTCGCACGGTCGAGCTGGAAGGGCACATCATCGACTCCGGCATGATGCAGCGTTGTTTCGGAGTGGTGATGGACCTGGGCGGCGATTTCGAAGTCGAGGAGTTCCGCGTCGGAAAACACAAAGACGAGGAGTCCTACGCCCGGATGACGGTCAGCGCCGACGACGAGGAGACGCTCCATTCCATCCTCCACGAACTCCACCAGAACGGAGCGCATCTGGCCAACCCACCGGACGCGTCGCTGAAACCGGCCCCGGCGGACCGTGTCGTTCCGGACGGGTTTTACTCGACGACGAACCACCCGACGCAAGTGCGCTACGAGGGCGAGTGGCTCCCCGTCGAGAACATCGAGATGGACTGTGCGGTCGTCGTCGACACCGAAGCAGGGACGGCGCGGACGAAGGTGTTGAACGCCATCGAGGAGGGCGACCTCGTCGTCACGGACGAAGCAGGCGTGCGCGTCGACCCGCCGGAGCGCCCGCGCGGGTCGGGTGGCCCGTTCGGGTTCATGCAAGGCGGCGTGTCGAGCGAGCGACCCTCCGAGACGCTCATCCGAGAGATAGGCGAGACCATCGCCGAGACGAAAGCGGAGGGCGGGACGGTGCTGGCCGTGGTCGGCCCGGCACTCATCCACTCTGGTGCTGGCGACGACCTCGCACGCCTCATCCGCGAGGGGTACGTCGACATGCTCAGCGCGGGCAACGGCTTCGCGGTCCACGACATCGAGCGGGGACGCTACGGCACGTCGCTCGGGATGGACATCGAGACGTTAGAGCACCCTCGGAAAGGGCACAAACACCACATCTACACCATCAGCGAGGTCATCCGGGCGGGGGGCATCGCGGAGGCTGTCGAAGACGGACTCATCGAGGAGGGGGTGATGTACGAGTGTGTCGAAAACGACGTGCCGTTCGTGCTCGCGGGGTCGATTCGCGACGACGGTCCACTGCCGGACACCATCACTGACGCCGTCGAGGCACAGAACGCCATTCGCGAACAGGCCCACGAGGCGGACCTCGTGTTGATGCTCTCGACGCTGTTGCACTCGGTCGCGGTCGGCAACTGTCTTCCGTCGACCACGCGCGTCGTCTGCGTCGACA
The DNA here is from genome assembly GCF_054177595.1 of Haladaptatus ordinarius. NCBI lineage: Archaea > Methanobacteriati > Methanobacteriota > Halobacteria > Halobacteriales > Haladaptataceae > Haladaptatus > Haladaptatus ordinarius. Next base: position 131,112 of record NZ_JBPEHH010000002.1, read on the forward strand.
TCAATCCCGCGACCGTCACACAGTTGCTCGACCGGGGGAGCGCACAGGCCATCGGGATGGTCACCGACGTGGGGACGTTCGTGCCGACGCTGGCCGAGACGGTGCTGGGCGAGTAGCCGTCGGCGACCGTCCATCGACGTTCGGACGTCGACCACGAGTGGTCGTCCGACACCTCGCATCTGACGACGTATTACGTCGTGACTACTGCAGGTCGCGCAGACTATCTTCGACGGACGAGAGGCGTCGCTGGAGTCGAAGGACGTACGCGAAGATGGTGAGGAAGACGATGCTGTAACCAGCGATGAGTAGTGGTTCCATGATTATCTCCGGGTACGGCTTTTCGCCAGATGTACCTTGTCTTCGACCTCGTGGAGTTTGATTCGCACGCCCATCAGGTACGTGTAGAGGAGCGTGACCGCGACGAGCGAGACGACGAGCGTGAGCGGGTCGATGTTCGCACTCACGTTCGGATTCGCGAGCGTCGTCTCGTGGAACGTCGGCGTCCAGAGTCGCGTCGCGGTGTACGAGATGGGAACCGTGATGAACCCGATGACGCCGTAGACGGCCGCGAACTTCTCGTCGCTACTGTTTTCGGTCGACGAGTAGACGACGAGGTAGCCCGCGTACACGAGCCAGACGATGAGGAACGTCACGAGTCGCACGTCGCTCCACTCCCACCAGGAGTTCCAGATGACCTTCCCCCAGATGCTCCCGGTGACGAGCGTCAGCGAGGCGAACAGGAACCCGATTTCACCCGCACTGTGTGCGAGGCGATTCCAGAACCGGCCGTCGTACCGCAGGTAGAGCACGCTACCGAGAAACGTCGCGCCGAGTGCCACCGCGCTCGTCCACGCCAGCGAGATGTGCCAGTACGCGATGAGATTCGCGCCGTGCTGGATGCCGTACATCGTACTCGATGCGACGCCGAAGACGAGTCCGATGGAGAGGAGGCCGGCGACCAGCGTCCCCCACCTGACGATGCTGCTCCACATGACCCGATGAAGGGTCCGGACGACGACTCCGAGTCCAGAAGATAGTGTACGCATGTCACTAATCTATACACAGCAATGCACTCGTGCTTCTAAGCTTTTCCCGTTCGTCTGCCGACGGTCGACGGCTACGTGAGCAGCGTCATCGAACTACGTGAGCAGCGTCATCAGGAGTTTGTCGAGTTCGAACAACATCGCAACCCCGGTGAGGACGAGGACGTATCCGGCCACCTTTCGGAGTCGTTCGGGACGCCGGTTTTTCATCGCGGCACCGACGACCGACCGACCGCCGTGTTTGCTCCCGTACGCGACCCCCAGGAGCGGGAGCGAGAAGCCGACGCCGTAGACGAACAGCAGCGACGTGCTCCGGGCGACGTTCCCGGTCGTGCCGACGTACGCGAGCACGCCGCCGAGAATCGGGCCGACACAGGGGAGCCAGACGACTCCGAGGAGCAAGCCGAGCAGGAACCCACTGGCGAGCGGGTGTCGAGTCTCGGAGACGACTCCCGTCAGCTCCGTCGCCCGCCCCGCGACCTTGGACGCGTACTTCGAGTACAGCGCGTGGATATCGTCGTCTGCCATTATCGCGCCGAATCCGATCATCAGCAACATCAGCGGCCCTCGGAACGTGTCCGGCGTGATACCGCTGGCGACACCCGTGACGACCCCGAGGGCGGTGAACGAACTGATGCTGCCGAGGACGAGCGAGAGGGGTCGTAGCCGATGGCCGACGCTTCCGGCGAGCATCGGCGGAATCATCGGGAGACAGCAGGGCGTCAGGATAGTGAACACTCCCGCGAGAAACACTGCGACCGTACCGGGTGTATCGACCATCGTCATTCGGAGCTGAAAAAACGTCGTTCGAAGCTATCTGCGACTACGACGCCTGTTGAGACGCTTTTCCTTCGAGCGCGTCCGTGAGTGCCTGCCGGTCGTTCGTGGCCGAGGCGTTGTTCGCGCTCGAGGAGTTGTTCACCGACGCGTCACGGAGTGGGTCGTTGTAGCGTCGGACGTTGTTCGGGATGTCGCTTTTCTGGAGTGGCTCGGTGCCGACCGGAATGCCGGCCAACAGGAGCTTCTTGCGCATCGGGTTCATGTCGTAGCCGAACCGGTTTTGCACCCGCTTGTAGTAGACGGCCTCGTCCGGCGGACCGTCCGCAGACCAGTCTTTCGGCTGGCGGGCGAGATGCGGCCGTTCGTGGGCGTTCATGAATCCGGCGACGTCCTGCACGTCACGCCAGTTGGTCAGTTCGTGAGCCGACCCGTACGGCATGGCTTCGCGGATGAAGCCTGCAGCGGTGTACACGCGACCCATACCTGCGCCGTCGTTGAAGGAATCAGGCCCCCAGAGCGGCGGGTACTGCCCCGGCGTGCCCTGTCCATCTTTGCCGTGACAGGACGCACAGTTCTCGAGGTAGAGTTCCGCACCTCGGACCGGGTTGATGTTGGGAACTGGCACCTCTTCGTCACCTTCAGGCTTGCGGATGTGTCGCCAGTAGGGAACTTTCTGCACCGGCGTTCCTTTCGCCAGCCAGACGAGGTACACTTCCATCGCCTGCATCTCGCGGCTGTCGTAGGCGGGGATGTTCTCCGGGTCAGTGTTCATGCTGCGGAGGAAACATCCCTGGATGCGCTGTCGCATGTCGCGCATCCGGCTGGTTCGACCCGTCCACTCGGGATAGCCTGCGGCCGTCCCGACGAGCGGAATCATGTCGATATCCTGTCCGACCATCCCTTTCGCGGTGGGAAGCGACCCGCCACCGTGGCAGTTCGCACAGGACATTCGACTCGTTCCAGTCTTGTTCGGTAGTTCACCGGACGTGTTCGCGAACAGTTTCCGTCCGTACTTGACCAGCTCGCGTCTGTGTTCGTTCTCCGGCAGCGTCGAGTTGTTCATCTTCTTGGGGACGAACGCGACTTCTTTCCCCGCGGTTTCGTTGTGATATCGGAGATCTTTATCGCGCAGGTCCTTGTCGAACCACTCGTACCCCGGCCAGTCACCCGGCAGTTTGATTTCGCCTTCCTGGCTCGTGTCCTCTCGATACAACATCGGAGCGGTACAGCCAGCGAGAACGAGACAGAACGCCAAGGAGGCCAACGCCAATCGGCGCGTCACGGTCGACTCCTCCGAGAGTTAGACCCCGACAATTCGTTCGCACCGACGTACGACTTCGTAGCAGTGTCCATATTCACAGTATTGTACTTGGCGTCTATTTCCGCATGGATATTAAACGTTCGTGATAGCCACTCGTAATGTATGGATGTAATCACGAGCGAATGAGAAATATTCGACAGGAGCGCAGCCACCGTTACGTCGGTTGTCATCTCGACCTCCGGATACTACCACCTGGTCGTGGACGATGTCGCCAAATGCGTACAATATTTAACTGGCGCATCCGGAACAACGTGTAGTCGGATGACACCACGAAAAGCTCTGACGTTGCTGTTTCTCGTGGCGCTATTGGGGATCGGGTACTCCTCGATGAACGCCGCGCCAGTGCTGAGTGACGACTCCTACTCGTATCACGGAGGTACCCAGTGGCACACCAACTTCAGCGAGGCGCGACAGGTGGCCCAAGAGCAGGACAAGCCGCTTTTGGTCTACTTCTGGACGACGTGGTGTACGTACTGTGAGGATTACAACCAGAAGGTGTACTCAGACCCTGCAGTTCGAAACCACCTCGACGAGTTCGTCCTCGTCGCCGTGAACTTGGACGACAACAGCCAATCGGCGGCGCGCCTGAAACAACGGTACAACGCGAACTATCCACCACAACACGTCGCAGTCACCCCGCAGGGTGAACAACTCGTGAAAATCAACGGATACGCGAAGAAAGACGCGTTCATCACGTACCTCGAAAAAGCCCAACGGAGAGACAAACAATGACGCCCGGTCACGTCCTCGTCTTCCTCGCGTTCGCAGCGAGCCTCGCCGCGACGGTGCTTCTCGGCCGGGACTACCTGTACGAGGAAGAACGGTTCGCTGGCTACGTCCCGCCGCTCGTCGGCGCGACAGCCGCACTGCTCACTACGTCGCTCGCTTATCTCACGTACCAGTTCGTCGTGACGGACTACTCGAACGCGTACGTCTGGAACAACACGGCGGATTACCTTCCCCTCCTCTACCGGCTTACCGGCGTATACGCCGGAAACGAAGGGTCGGTCCTCCTCTGGGCGACGCTCGCCGCCATCGTCGCCTTCTGGGCGGCGCGGCTTCGCGGCGTCGTCGGCCGGGACCGAAAACTCGTTCAGGGACTCACGATGGGTATCGTCACCTACTTCGTCGGGATGTTGCTCGCTCAGAGCCCGTTCGACACCGTCGGTCAGGAGTTCCCACAGGCCGCCGCCGACTTCGTCCCGGCCACGGGACGGGGACTCAACCCGCTTCTCGTCGACCCGTACATGGCGATTCACCCGCCAGTCATGTTCGTCTCCTACGCACTGTTGACGATGCCGTTCGCCATCGGTGCGGCCCACTTCGTCTCGTTGCTGCGCGGGCACGGTGGACTGTTCGAAAACTGGTTCGGGAGCGTGCTCCGCTGGCTCCGTATCGCGTGGCTCTTCCTCACGGGCGCCGTCGCACTCGGTGCGCTGTGGTCGTACACCGTGCTGGGCTGGGGGGGCATCTGGGCGTGGGACCCCGTCGAGACGGCCATTTTCATCCCGTGGCTGTTCCTCACGGCGACCCTCCACGCGGTCACGAACTACCGACCCAGCCGCAACTACACGGTGCTCGCACCGGCGATGACGGCGGCCGTGTTCGCACTCGCCATCTACACCACCTCCGTGGTTCGCAGCGGCGTCTTCCGAAGCGTCCACTCGTTCGCGGAGGACGGCATTGGTCTGTCGCTGCTGGTGTTGATGGGCGTGACCTCCGCTCTCGGCGTGGTCGTTCCGCTCGCCTACTGGTTCCTCCAACAGGACGACGAGGAGGAGACGAGCGGCGACGAGTCGATGATCTCCCGGTCGAACCTGCTGCACCTCGCAGTACTCATGCTGGGAACGCTCGCGTTCGTCTCCATCTGGGGGCTCACCTTCCCCCTGCTCCGGGACTTGACGACCGGCATCGAGGTCGAAGTCAACGCGAAATACTACAACCTGTGGAGCTATCCGGTGGTGCTCGTCACCATGCTCCTGCTCGGATTCTACATGGATTACGACGTCGAGGGGCGAAAACGGAGTCTCACCGCACTCGGCATCTTCACTGGTGCGACGCTTCTCGGGGCACTGTTCGCACCGACGGAGGCGTGGCGTCTGGCCTCGGTCTCCTCGAACGACGCGCTCGTCTACCGACTCGTCGGTAACGCCAGTGCGCTCTCGGTGGTCCCACCGGCGACCTACGTCTGTATCGCCGTCCTGAAGCGTGGACTCGACCGCATCCCCGGAACGAAACGTGACTTCCAGCTCAAAGAACTCGGTATCACGTTCATCCACCTCGGCGTGGCGATACTCATCGTCTCGCTCGCGTTCACGTACCTCTTTACGGCCCAGTCGTCGGTTATCGTCCAGGACGCCCGGGCCGACACGACCGCACACCGGGTGCCGAACTCCGAGTACGCCGTCCAGGCCACGAGTTACTCGGAGACCACGCTCCCGAAGAACCCCGACCCGCGGCAGTCGGCGCTGTCGAGTCAACAGGCGCTCTCCCGGGGGTCGTCGATGAACGGAACGGTGCGGTCGATCCACGGGACGGTGACTGCCATCAGACGGGGGCCACAAGCGACCGTCGTCCAGCTCGACAACTCCGGTCTCTGGGTCGGTCTGACGGGACAAAGTCAAGACAACGTCACGTTCTCGCGTGGTGAGGAAATCGTCGCCAAAGGGGTGGTGATGTGGAACTACGTTCCGCAAACCGAGGCCGTCGTCCTCACCGACGCCCGGAACGTCGGTCCCGTTTCGAACCCCCCACCGACGCTCGACACGACGCGCGTCGAAGTGAAGTCGCTCGACCTGCGCGTCTATCGCAACGAAGAGCAAATCGCCGCCGGAACCGTGGGGGAACGCCAGTATCTCAAACAGGGGAACATGGAGGTCCGCGACGTGCTCATCGACCGGGGACTCACACACGACACCTACGTCATCGCGGCACTCAACGACGGGACGGCGTCGCTAACGGTAAAGCGCATCCCGCTGATGACCCCGATTCGCCTGAGCGTCGCGCTCTTGCTCGTCGGGATGACGCTCGTCCTCCTGTTCGACCCGGTACACGGCCTCCGGACGATGTCCGTTCGTTCGTCAAAGACTACAGCACAACTCGACAAACAGACATCAGATTGACTACATCAATGAAACGACTCACACTTACGCTCGTCGTCTTGTTCGCTAGCATCGTAACGGTCCCCGCCGCGGGTGGTGCGGCCCAGAACGCGGTATCGGTATCGGGGACGGTAAGCGTCGAAAACGGAACGGCAAACGGCGACACCGTGACGGTGACGCCACTCGACAAGACCTATCGACGGGCCGGTACGGCGGTGAACGCGACCGTCTCCGACGGCTCGTTCAATGCCAAGAACGTCACGAAGGCACCGCTTTACTACGTTCGTCTCCAGCACGATGGCCTCTCACACTACGTTCTCACGCAGAACACCTCCGACGTCTCCTTCGAACTGGGGGCGTCTATCTCCGGTCGCGTCGTGACCGAGAACGGGTCGGCCATCTCGAACGCCCGTCTCCTGTTATTGAGTCCGAGCGGCCCGCCCGTCGCGCAGATAAACGCGTCGGAGAACGGAACGTTCGACATCGGACCGTTGAAGCCGAACACGACCTACACGCTCCGGATGCAGCGGGCTGGCGTCCCGCACAAAAAGACCATCACGACTGGCGCGAACGCCTCTGACGTTCGATTCGTCGCGCGCGAACCGACGGCAAACGAATCGAACCTCACGGTTTCCGGCGGAAATCCCGCGAGCCACGTCGTCCAGATATCGCCCCGCAGGAATGCGTCGGGGCTGACGGTCGTCGAGACGCTCACGCTAAACAACACCGGAGACCGCCCGTTCGCCGGGAAGGTTCACGTCGGACTCCCCGAAGGAGCGAACGTGACCGGCGCGATGTACCGTGACCAACGGACGTCGTTCACCACGGAGGGCGATAGCGTCGTCGTCAACGCGACGGTCGCCGCGAACGATTCGACGCGCATCGGCGTCGCGTATCAACTCGACGGTCGAACGTTCGACAAGACGGTCAGACACGACACGGATACGGTCGCGGTCACGCTCCGGGGATACAACCTCTCGATGGTCTCACACTCCTCGAACCTCCGACCGGGGAACGCACCGTTCCCGATGCTGACCAACGCGACTGCCATCCAGTCCGGAGACCAGCTCCGCGTGAACGTCCCCACAGACGCCAGGCAGACGACCACGTCGGCAGCGAACCAATCCGAGTCGAACGAGAGCGGTGATTCGGAGTTCCCGGTCGCCGTCCTCGCCCTGTCGTTTTTGAGCATCGTCCTCGGCGGAATCCTCGCGTATCGGGCGCTCTGACTACCCTTCGACGACGTATTCGAACGTCACGAAACCGGCGAGAAAGAGCACGCCGTCGTACGCGAACAAGAGCACGAACCACGACCCGCCGTCGGCGCCGGTGGTGAGAGTTCGCGTGAGCGAGATACCTGCGAGCAACACCGGCACGACCAGCGGGACGAGCAACAGCGGTAACAGGAGTTCTCGAAGCTGTGATTTCACCGTCAGGAGCGACAACACGACGCCAGCGGCGGAGAAACCGAACGACGCAGCGGCGATGACGCCGACGAGCATCGGCAGCGTCGAAACTGGCGGCGTGTAATCCAGGAAGAGACCGACGAAGCCGAGCGTGAACAGTTCGACGACGGCGATGAACAGGGTCGAACTCGCGACCTTACCGACGTAGATGGCCGAGCGGTCGACCGGCGCGAGCAACAGTCCGTCGAGCGCCGCATCCTGTTCTTCGACGACGGCACCCTGGATGACGGCGAACGTTCCGGCGAAGACGAACGCTATCCAGAGCGCGCCACTGCCGATGGTCCCGAGGTCGACGAACGACTGTGCGAAACTGAACGCGAAGATGACGACGACCAGCAGTGCGAAGGCCAGAGCGGTGTTGCTGACGCGCTTCGAGCGGAGTTCGACCACGAAGTCCTTTCTGGCGACTTCGGCGGCGATCCGGAAGAATGTGCTGGCGGTCACGCCGTCTCCTCCAGGCCGAGCGTCCGTCGGTAACAGTCGACGAAGTCCGTCGACGTCTCGAACTCGTCGAACGCGACGTCGCGTCGTACCGTTCCACCGTCCAAGACGAGTCCACGGTCGCAGTGGGTGAATCCGCGTTCGAGGTCGTGAGTCGCCATCACGACGGTTCGAGCGCCGACAGCGTCCAACGCGTCGTGAAAATCGGCCATCGTTCGGCGGTCGAGTCCAGAGTACGGTTCGTCGAGCAACAGGACGTCTGGTTCGTGCAGGAGCGCCCGGGCGAACGACAGGCGCTGGCGCATCCCGTGTGAGAACTCGCTCGGGTCGGAACTCCCTTCGGCACCGAGACCGACCAGTTCGAGAACGCGCTCACAGCGGCCGTCGTCGACGCCGTGGACACGGGCGTGGAGACGGAGGTTCTCGCGCGCCGTCAATCCCTCGTAGAGCATCGTGTCATGGGAGACGACGCCGATTCGACTGCGGATGGCGGCGTTGTCGGGAGTCAGTGGGTCGCCGTCGACGAGTACGCGACCTCGCGTCGGCGTCGCTAGCGTGGCGAGGATGCGGAGGATGGTCGTCTTCCCCGCGCCGTTGGGGCCGAACAGGCCGACGCGCTCGCCGTCCTCGACGCGAAAGCTCACGTCCTGTATCCCGATTGCCCGTCCGAAGCGCTTCGTCAATCCGTCTACTTCGATGGTCGTCATATCTGACAGTGTCGTATCGACAGTCTCGTTGGTCGGTCCATCGTCGAACTCACACGTGACACCCGGTCACGGGGTGCTGTGGTGGCGGCCTACTTCGACGACTCGGGCCGTTCGCCCCCTTCGTGGGCACGGACGGAGAGTTCCCTGGCTTCGAGTTTTCCATCCTCGACGACGCCCTTGGCCACGACGACCCGGCCGTTTTGCATCGTCTCCGGCAGTTGTTTCTCGTACTCGACCGCTACCGAGGTGTTGTTGTCGACCACCCGGAACGTGACACGTCCGTCCGACGTTTGCAGGTCGGTGACGCGGCCTTCGAGGTTGACCCACTCGCCCTCGTACTGGCCGTCTCGAACGTCGGTCGGTGTGACGAACGTCGTCGTCGCGTTCATCGTCGTCGCTGCGAGAACCGAGAGGAGCAACAGGATACCGATTCCCCCGAAGAGTAGCTTGTTCTTTCGTTTCATCGTATCGAGAATGGAAAGTCTATCATTTCATCGGCGCTCGGACGGCGCGTCACGCTCGAACAGTCGCGCGCCGGTCTCGACCGTTCGTCGGTCACCACACTCGGCTGCGACTCGAAGCGACTCGAGCGACTCGGCGGTGAGCCGCGTCGTTATCGTCTCCGCTAGCTCCGCCACGAGTCGGTGTTGTTCTGCAGTCAAACCATCCCGACGAAGCGACCGGCGCGCTTCGTCGAGTTCGCGTCGTTTCGTTCGTTCGACCGAGGCGGAGACAGCCTCGACTGCGTCCACTAACTCAGCGTTCGGCCCTGCCTCCGAGTTCGCCGTCGCCATCGTCCACTACCAGTGAACCCTCCGATTTATGTGTTTGGATACTTGCCCCAATTTCGTCCACAGTCCCGTGGCGGGGTCTGTCACCATCGACCGGCGCGTCGAGATGGCCGAGCGACGATACGTCGCGCGAAGACGCCAGCCGTCCAGACGTCGAATCCCGACGGTTTTCGATAGATCGTCGATGTCGGATACTCGGGCGATCGTCTCTCGTCCTCCATTACTCGACGATGGCTTGCAGATCGGCGTCGTCGTAGTTCACCAGTAGACGCGACTCGTTCTTGAACTCTCGGAGCACGATGTTGGTCGCAGAGTCGCTGACACCGTCGGTGTGGATGATGTCGTCGATGAGTCGCTGGAGGTGGTCGTGGTCGCGCACCTTGGAGATGACGATGAACGACATCTCGCCGAGCATGAAATACACCTGTTCGACTCCGGATAGCTCCGAGAGTTCGTCGGCGATGTCGTCGTACCCCGGTCCGTAATTGCTCTTGATTTCGGTGATGGCAGTGAGTTCGAATCCGAGTTCGCCCGGATCGAGATCGGCTATCTTTCCGTCGAACAACCCCATCTCCCGATACTGTTCGACGCGATAGTAGACGGTTGAGGTGCTCACGTCGAGTCGCTCACTGAGCTGCTCTGCGTCTATCTCGCCGGTCGCGTCTATCGATTCGAGTATCTTCAAGTCGGTCTCGTCGAGGTCGTGATTGGACATCCCTACTCCTCCACGTGCTGTCAGGCGGTTCCTTCGAATACGACAGGGGCGCCGTCCGTCACCTCGAACGTCGCATCGTCACCCGTGTCGACCGGCGTCTGATGACCCTGTATCACGATATCGATGGTCGATAGTTCGCTCGCCTCAGGTTCGAACGTGTAGATGGTCTGGTCGCCCTGGAAGTACCGTTCGACGACCGACCCACGAAGTCCGATTCCGTCGTCGCTGATGGCGAAATCTTCCGGCCTGACGGAGACGGTGACTGCTCCATCGACGGTGGTGTCGGTCGTGAACTGGAAGCCGCGTTCGCCGCCGACTTCGACGACCGAACGATTGCCCTCGTTGCGAGCGACGCCGGACAAGAGGTTCGTATCGCCGATGAAATCCGCCACGAACGGCGTCGCCGGCTGACGATAGATCTCTTCAGGTGTGCCGACCTGTTCGATCTTCCCCTCGTTCATCACCGCGAGACGGTCGGAGAGTGTCATCGCCACCTCCTGGTCGTGTGTCACGTAGAAGAACGCACCCTGGGTCTTCTCGTGGAGTTTCCGGAGTTCGACCTGCATCTGCTTTCGCAACTTTCGGTCGAGACTCGACAGTGGCTCGTCCAGCAAGAGTACGCTCGGTTCGTTGACGAGTGCGCGGGCGAGCGCGACACGCTGCTGTTGGCCGCCCGAGAGCTCGCCGGGATTGCGGTCCGTGTACCCACCGAGGTCGACGAGTTCGAGGTACCGTTCGACCTTCTCCTCTCTGACCTCCCCTTCGGACTTGTCACCGGAAATCTCGCTAGGACTCAGGCCCGACTTGCGGAGTCCGTAGCCGACGTTCTTCCCGACGCTCATGTGGGGAAACAGCGAGAGATGCTGAAAGACGAGGTTCGTATCGCGTTTCTCGGGTGGGATTCCGGCCGTGTCCTTTCCATCGATCGCTACCATCCCGGCAGTGGGAGTCTCGAACCCGCTTATCATCCGGAGGGTCGTCGTCTTTCCGCAGCCGGACGGACCGACTAACGAGAAGAACTCGCCGTGTCGCACCGTGAGATCGATGCCGTCGACGGCGGTTACGTCTCCGTATTCCTTGCGGACGTTCGAGAGGTCGACCAGCGATGTGTCGTCCGCTACCATAGAACACTGCTTGATAGTGACACACCTTAAATCTATGGATTATATCGGAGTAATCTTAACGCGTATATTAGAATGGTCTAATTAATATAATCAGAATGCGATAGTGTTGAGATAACTTTAATACGCGTGACTTACTTACAATGGGTATGCCACTTGATGACAGTGGTGACGGTCAGAGTACTGGTACGAAACGGCGGCGATTCCTGCAGTCAGCCGGATTGGCCGGCGCAACTGGGTTGACAGGGTGTGTCACCAGTTTCAGTGGTGGAAGCGGCACCACGACCATCAATATCTACACCTGGGAAGAGTACAAGGACTTCAAGGACGAGATCGAGAAGAAACTCGACGTGAAGGTGCAGATGAAAGTCGGCACCTCGTCCGCGAAGATGTTCTCGGCGTTCAACTCCGGACAGGACGCACAGTACGACATCGTAATTCCCAACAACAACTATATCCCGAAGCTGATGGCCTCGGGGAAGATTGCCCCACTGAACAAGGACGCTGTCCCGAACTTCGACAAACTGTACGGCAAGTTCAACGAGTTCGCCAACACGCAGTTCTCGGACGGCGACAAGATCTACGGCGTGCCCATCCGCTTCGGGTGGTACGGTGTCTCCTACGACAGTCGGAAGATATCGAGTCCCAAAGAGAGCTACTCGGAACTCTGGAATAGCAAACACAAGGGCAACATCGTCATGTACGACAATCACTTCAAGTCGATGAGCGCAACCGCCCTTATGCTCGGATACACCGACGCGTTCGAGGGGCCGAAGGTGTCGTTGTCCGAAAAACAGATCAAGAAGGTCAAGCAGAAACTCATCGAGCAGAAGAAACTCGTCGGCGGATACATCTCTGCCGACCCGACGTACATCAAATCGCTCCGCCAGGGGAACCACACTATCGGTCTCTCTGGGCGGAACGAGATCGTCGAGATGTGGGCCAACGGCGACGACTGGCCGGAGATCTACGTCCCGAAAGAAGGCTCACTCGCCTGGTTCGAAGGTGCCGCCGTCTCGAAGAAATCGAAGAACAAGGAGATGGCTTGGAAGGTCGTCAACGAGTACATCTCGACGAAGATCGGTGCCAAACTCGCCAAAGTTGGCTACTCGCCGAGTTGTAACCCAGAAACGCAAAAACAGCTCTCAAAGAAGCAAAACGATATGTACGGCTCGATCAAGCCCTCGCGGCTCGATGGGTTCATCCCGTTCAAAGCGGTCGAGAACGAGGACGCCTGGATAAAGGCCTGGGAGGAGGTCAAGTCGGCCTGACGGCTGCCGTTTTTTATTCCACTATGTCAACTGATTCACAAACCACGCGCCAGCGACTCGTCAGAGCGTTCTCCTCGGACGAGCGACGACTAGGACTTTCGTTAGGACCGAGCGTCATCTGGTTGTTCCTGTTGTTGCTCGCACCGCTCACTTTCACGATGACCATGAGTTTCCTGCAGGTCAGCGAATCGTATCAAATTCTCTGGGAACCGACGTTATCGAACTATGGGCAGTTGTTCCAGGGGAGCGGCCCGTTCTGGCAGACCACGTTCTTCCAGGCGATGACGCTGTCCTACGCGATCGCGCTGGCGACGACGATACTCTGTCTGGTACTGGCGTTTCCACTAGCATACCTCTTGGCGAGGAAAGACGGCCGCACGTTCAAAATCGCCATCTTCCTCGTTCTGCTTCCGTTCTTCACGATGTACCTCGTGCGAGCGTACTCCTGGCTGCTGATGTTCGGGCCGCACGGCGTCATCAATAGTACACTCATGCAATTCGGCCTGATCGGTAAGCCACTCGGGCTGTTCGACTACGGGAAGCTCGCCATCGTCATCGGCCTGACGCATGCGTACTTCCCGTATATGCTCCTGTCGTTGTACGCCAGTCTCGACGGTCTCGACTTCTCCTTGACCGAGGCAGCCCGCGACCTGGGTGCGAGCCGATTGTCGGTCCTCAAAGATATTATCGTCCCGCTCACCTTGCCAGGCATCATCAGCGGGAGCCTGTTCGTGTTCGTCCCCTCGTTGGGTGCGTTCGTCACGCCTCGTTTCCTCGGTCGTGGAAAAGTGTTGATGATAGGCATACTCATCGAGAAGCGCATCAACTCCCTGTACGCCATCGACTACGGGAGTGCAGCCTCGATGTTCATCATCGTCTCGATCGTCATCGCGTTCGGACTGGCGTTCCGCTACGTGAGCATCGACGAACTGGGGGGTGTCTGACGTGGCGACCCAGAGTGAGACGGAGACCCAAACCGGCACCTCGTCACTGTTCGACAACCGACTCCAGGAGCGACTCCTTCACCACGGTCTCTATGCAGTAGCAGGCGCACTGCTGGTGTTTCTCTGGATTCCGCTGTTGGTGATGGTGGTTCTGTCGTTCGGCGTCAACTCCAGTACGATCTTTCCGTTCAAGGGCTTCACGCTCGCCCACTACTCCGCGACGTTCGCCGATCTGAAGCTGTTACTGTCGATGCAAAACAGCGTCGTCGTGGCGACGTTGTCCGCGATCATCGCCACAGTGCTCGGCGTTCTGGCGAGTTTCGCGCTCGCTCGACACGACTTCCCGTACAAGGAGGTATATCGAACCTTCGGCATCCTGCCAATGATCATTCCGGGCGTCGTCTTCGGGATGGCGTTGCTCATCTACTTCCAGACGCTGTTGGGTTTCAGAACCGGCTTCCTTACACTCGTTCTGACCCACAGTATGTACGGCTTCCCGTTTGTCCTCCTCATCGTGACCTCCCGACTCTACACGTTCGATACGTCGTTGGAAGAGGCCGCCCGCGACCTCGGTGCCGACCCCCTGACGACGTTCCGGGACATCACGCTTCCCATCATCGCCCCTGCGGTCGGCGCAGGGTTCCTGTTCGCGTGGATTCGCTCGTTCGAGGACTTCATCCGGGCACACTTCGTGAGTGGCGTGAAACCGGTTCTCACGACCTACATGTACGGGATGATCAAATACGGCGCGGCACCGAAGATGAACGCAATCTCGACGTTCATCGTCGTCGTCATCGCCATCCTGCTGGCGATCGCGATGAACGTCGGAAATGTCACTCAGCACGTGGCAGGTACCGAGGAGGACGAGTGATAGATCCTGTCCACACCGGCAGTCCATCGATAACCGAATCCATCGTTCGAACGCAGCGCAGTCTCCAAGACGACCAACCACCAGCCATGTCGAACCATCATTCCGAACACGACAGAAACGAGCGGAGCAACGAGCTAGTCGACCGCGCCCGCGCGGTCATCCCAGGCGGGGCCCAGACCGGCTTACGAGCACAGGCCTACGAGACGGGTGAGGTCGCCTTCGACCACGCGGCGGGTGCGACCCTGACGACGGTCGACGACGAGGCGTACACCGACTACCACCTGGGTTTCGGCCCCATCGTTCTCGGCCACGCCCACGAGTCGGTCGACGACGCCGCCCGCCGCGCCATCGACCGCGGCGTCCTCTACGGCGCGGGGACGACCGAACTGGAAGTCGAGGTCGCTGAACGCCTGGTCGATTTGCTGCCAAGCGTCGATCAGGTCAACTTCTGCAACAGCGGGAGCGAAGCCACGTATCACGCGATTCGCCTCGCCCGCGCGCACACGGGCAACGAGAAGATTTTGAAATTCGAGGGCTGCTATCACGGTTGGCACGACTACGTCGACGTGAGCGTCTACCCGCCCGAAGACCACCTCGGCGAGCAGTATCCCGAATCGGCGGGGATGCTCTCGGCCGCCGTCGAGAACACCCTCGTCGTCCCGTTCAACGACAGCGAGGCCGTCGAAGCCGTGCTGCGCGAACACGGCGACGACCTCGCGGGCGTCATCCTCGAACCCGTCCCCCACTCCGTGGGCTGTCTACTCCCCCAACAGGAGTTCCTCCGGACACTCCGCGAGCAGACCCGTGAACACGACGTCCCGCTCATCTTCGACGAGGTCATCACCGGCTTTCGCCACTCGCCCCACGGCGCGCAGGGCGAGTTCGACGTCACCCCCGACCTGACCTGCGTGGCCAAAGCCCTCGGCAACGGCTATCCGGTCGCCGCCGTCGGCGGGCGTGAAGACCTCATGGCGCAAGCAAGTGGCGACAACACATCCGGCGTCGTCATCAGCGGCACCTACTCGGGCAGCCTTCCGGGATTGGCGGCGGCGCGTGAGACCATCGACACCATCGTCGAGGAAGACGTCCAAGACCATCTCACCGACCTCGGTGACGAATATCGCGCGGGTTTGCGTGACCTGCTGGCCGACCACGCTCTCGAGGGCCGCGTCGTCGGCCACCGCAGCATCTTCAGCGTACAGTTCGGCGTGACCGGCGAGCCAGAAACCTACGAGGACGTGCTCGGGTTGGACGAGGCGAGGTTCCGCGCGTTCGCGGCGGGGATGCGCGAGCGGGGGCACTTTTTCACGCCGAATCCCTACAAGCGCCATCACCTCTCGTTCGCTCACGGCGATGAGCACCTGACGGCGTATCTCGACGACGCCGACGCCGTGTTTGCGAACCTCTAACCCAGTTCAGCAGGCTTAATCCCGCCCGGTCGTTACTGTTTTTCGATGGAATCTGCGATACGTATCGAGAATCTAGAAAAGGAGTACGAGGGGGTACGGGCGCTCGATGGCGTCTCACTCGACGTTCCGGAGGGGTCGTTTTTCGGACTGCTCGGCCCGAACGGCGCGGGGAAGACGACGTTCATCAATATCCTCGTCGGACTCGTGAAGAAATCGGGTGGGACGGCCGAGGTGTTCGGCGCGGACGTGGAAGACGACTACCGCGAGGCCCGGAATCGAATCGGGCTCGCACCACAGGAGTTCAACGTCGACCGATTCTTCCCCATCCGAGAGGTCTTAGAGCACAAGGCGGGCTACCACAACATCCCGAAACGCGAGGCCAGAGAGCGGGCGGACGAGGTGCTGAAACGGGTCGGAATCTACGACAAACGCGACACGCGCTTCGACTGGCTCTCCGGCGGAATGAAACGACGATTCATGCTGGCGCGAGCGCTCATCACCGATCCCGACCTGCTCATACTGGACGAACCGACGGCGGGCGTGGACGTGCAACTCCGTCACGACCTCTGGGAACTCATCACCGACCTGAACGAGGGCGGCACGACCATCCTGCTCACGACTCACTACATCGAGGAGGCAGAGCGCCTCTGTGACGAGGTCGCCATCCTCGATTCGGGACAGATAATCGAGGTGGCGAGTCCCGAGGAGTTGATGGGTCGCGGCCCGGACAAGATCACCGTCACCCTGCGAAATCCGCCCGAGTCCGCACCGCACCTCTCCGCCGGGCGCGACAGGCTCGAGTCGGTCGAACTGTCTGGCGACGACCTCGTCGTCACCGCGCGGGAGGCCGGTCTCCTCGCGCCGGAACTGGTGCGCGAACTCGACCGGAAGGGGTTCGAAATCGTTCACTTCGACATCTCGCGCACCTCGCTCGAAGAGGTGTTCGTAGAGATGACCCGCACCGAGGAGGAAAACCGAGCGGAACGAGCGGCAGTCGCCGACGGAGGTGAACGGGAGTGAGCAGTCTCACCGGCTTTCTCACGCTCACCCGGCGCGAGATTCTCCGTTTTCTGCGCAGGCCGCGGAACACCTTCGTCCCGCCGCTCGTGACGAACGTCCTGTACTTCTCGGTGTTTGGGGTCGTTCTCGGAAATCGCGTCGGCGGCATGGAGATTCGGGGCGAACCCGTCGAGTACATCGTATTCATCCTCCCCGGTCTGGTCGTCCTCGGAGCCATCTCGAACGCCTTCGAGAACTCCTCGTTTTCCATCTTCCACGGGCGCTGGAACCGCTACATCGAGGAGACGCTCACCTCGCCGATGTCGTACTCGCGGATGGTCGCGGCCTACATCGTTGCCGGGGCGACGCGAGGCCTGCTCGTCGGCATCCTCATCGCCGTCATCGGGGCCTTCTTCACCCCGGTCGGGGTCGTCCAGCCGTTCTACCTCGTGGCGTTCGCGCTGGTCATCACGCTCCTCTTTTCGAGCGTCGGCGTGGTCGGCGGCCTCTGGGCCGACGACTGGGACAACCTGACGATGATGAACCAGTTCATCGTCCGCCCGCTCGTCTTCTTCGGCGGCGTCTTCTACACGCTGGAGAGTCTCCCGGCGGGTATCTTCCGCGATCTCACCCTGCTCAACCCGATGGTCTACATGGTCAACGGCATCCGATACGGGTTCCTTGGCGTCTCCGAGGTGAACCCGAACGTCTCGCTCGCGGTGCTGTCGGGGCTGACGCTGGCGTTCATGCTCCTCGACGCCTACCTGTTTCGACGCGGCTACGGGCTGATGGACTAGCAAATCGAGTTCATCGGCTTCGTTGAAACTTCTCCATCGGAGATGGGTTTCAATGACCGTGCTGAATACAACGCTCGTATCTGGCGGGGTATCGTGCCGATTGCAGTGAGTGCTGTAACCCGGCTACAGCCAGTTAGTGAGGATGCGGATCGCCAGCATTCCGACCAGTAGCCAGAGTAGTCGCACGATGGTCACCACGATTCACCGGGCGCGTCAAACATCAGTTTCGTCGCTAGCCTGCTCTCGGCACTCGTCCAGAATTTCGTCCGGGATGAGCCAGAGGGCGATCGCTATACCGCCGGGAAGCACCACTGACTCGTCGAGATACCTTACTTTCGGAATGAAGTCCGGAATCGGATCGATGGGGCCGACGGCGTGTTCCGAGGCAGTTCACTCGCCGCCGTCAGTGGCTTCACCGCCCTTCATCACATCGTCGAGGTGGTCGTCAGTGTCTCTGGTCATCGGCTCGATGTCGAGACCGGACGTCGTCTCCTCACCGCGAAGGTGTGGAACGACGACTTGGAGAAACTGGACGACGACGACCATCACCAGCGGGCCGAGGAAGATGCCGTACCACCCGAACAGGATCGGGTCGAACAAATAAGCGAACATGACGAGTGAGAGGTGGAACATCTTTCCCGAGAGGTACGGCCGGATGTAGGTTCTGACGACGTTGTCGAACGCTAACGTCATGAACAGGAAGAACACCACAGGGTACCAGAGAGATGTCGGGTCGCGTTGAATCGCTCCCAGCGCGAGAAACACTGCAATGGCAAGGTAGACGACGGAGCGGCCGACCAGCGGTACGAGCGTGAAGATTCCCGTGATGACGGCCAATAGTATGGCTACCGGGATGAGGAGATTTGCCGGGGCGAAGAGGTAATGCACCGATTGACATACCCACGCTCTGTCTGCAGACACTGTTTGTGACAACAGCTCGGAAACTCGCTGAGCCGCTGTAAGATACACGGCGCGTATTCAGCAGTGTAGTCTCTCTGGAGACAGGGATCCGAGGGACTACCTTCTACGAAACATTCTCTGCGTTGTCCTGAATACTCGGCAACGAGGAGGATTAATTGCTAAGCAGGCGCTGCTATCGACTCATCGCTACCCTTTTCTCAGTCACTCTAGAAATCAGTCTGTTAAGTTAGCTTCAAACGCGCTCGAGAGCCTCATCGATGTCCAGTGGGACTTCATCGCCGCTCACATCGAATCTTTTGAACCAACTCTCCTTCATCTCCCGTTTGAGCGACGCTCTGATCCCCGCGTGCGGGTCGCTCTCCACGAAGTGTTGGAGCGATTCATCGCTTTCCCAAGCAGCAACCGCCCAGAACTTCTTCTGGGCTAAATTGGCGCGCAGGGCATAGCCAACAAGCCCAGCAGACTCGGCGAGTTGCGCTTCTATCTTCCGGGTATGCCAGAGAACTCTTGGCACGGTTCGGTACCCCGAAGGGTGCAGATACCCGACGACACCCTGGAGTTCGGATTCCATGCTAGGTTCATCGAAGAATTGCCAGGCAAATTCCATGGTATATATTAACTCCCCACGGTCGTCCTGATAATCGTTCCGTCGCCATTACCCAGAAAGCGGATTTATAAATCCTTGCACATGTAACCCTCCCTCGACTGGTGCTGCCACCACTGATACTGTCTGGAGTCTCGGTATGTGTCCCAGCGCGTGTGACTACGTTAGCAGTAGCATATCGACAGACCACGTCGTTCGACTGAACCACGGGCTCGGAACACCAGACCGTTCGTGTCGTCCCAATGACTCTGGCCGAGATCGTCGTGGCACTCGGTTGGCTGCTCGGGAACCTCGCTGTCGGCGCTTGTCTCCACGAGACGCTTCACGCCGGATTTCTGCGAGCCATCGGCGTCTCCTGCCAGATAGAGTACCTTCCAGAGCGGACGAGCGGGGGCGTCGATGTCGACCTGCTCGGCGGGTCGTGGGCGCGCGTGACCCTCTCGGAGATTCCGCGAACGACGTCGGTTCGCGGCCTCCGACTCGCCGCGCTGAGTCCCGTCCTCATGCTGACGCCCTTCGCGTTCGTGGCGCTCGGCGCGGCTCCCGACCCGACGGCGCTCGGGAACGTACCGCTCACACTGGCGACCATCGGCTGGTTCGCAACCACCCTGCCGAGCCCGCAGGATTTTGTGATGTTCTGGCGAGCGGACGACCTGCGTGGATACACGGAACAGCGAGACGAGTGGTTCACAACTCCGTGAGCGGTCTCGCCGTCGAACGAGCGAACTGACGCGGTGAAATTTTCACCGGACTCCAGTGATGCGGTAGGGGAGATTCGGGAAGTCGTACGCACGCTCATCAGCGACGACTATCTCCGTGGGATGGATTTCGGCGGGCCGTCCCGAAACGAACCAGTCACGCCCTGCCTGAACGACGATGAACAGTCCGTGGTCGTCGCCGAGGACGCGGAACGTCTCGCTGTCGCCTTCCCAGGCAGCCACGCCAGTATTGGTTTCGAGGGCTTCGACCGCGCTCGGCACGTCCGGCACCGGAAGACCGATCTCGCTCACTTCCAGCAGGTGTTCCGGGCCGAACGCCTCGTCCGTCGCGTTGTCGAGGGCGTGCCGGGCGACGAGTTCGCCGACGTTCCCCGCCGGATCTTCGAAGTAGGTCGCGTGGGCGTTCATGAACTCGAAGAAAAATTCCGTGTCACCGGTCGCTTCGTCCGTGAGCAAGCCTACTCGGTCGGCCAGCCAATCGCGCGCCGCCTCAAATCGGTTTTCGGGAACGTTGATGGCGAAATGGTAGAAGGGGTCTGCGTCGGATTCCGAGAAGACGAGTTCGGTCGCGTCGACCGAGACAGTGACCTCTCGTTCATCGCGGGTGACCGGTAGACCGAACGGCTCGCCGTAGAAATCGGCCAGTTCGCCGGAGTTCGCGGCTTCGAGGTGGAGACGTCGGATGTGCATCGATACCAGTCATCTTTGCGATAGCGAGGAAACTCCGCCGTTTACGGCGGGGAGGAATCGCGTTCGTTTAGCTGGGCATTTGCACCTGTGTCGCCCGGCTGTCTGTCCTACTTGAGCGGCCCGTCGGTGTCCAAGGCCTTCGCGCCTTGAATCACCAACCCACGCCACGTGAGACCGTGAGCGTCTTTCACTTCGCTTAACTGTTCGTATTCTTCGTCTTACTTCGACGTTGAGGTTTGGCATTTCTATTCTTGATTAGTGATTCGATAGTCTAAACTATTACTAACTTGTACTGTGAAGTGTGACCGCAACCGCCACGAAAACGCTCCAAGCCACGCTCGCGCCACCAACGGCGCACAAAGAGCACCGGCTTCAGCGTACCGTGGCGACGTACCGCCGCGCTCTTGACGACGCTTTCGAGAGTGGCGCGGACACGCAAACGGCGGTCAACGATATCGTCACACCGTACACGCTCACGTCCTACGCCAAAGACGCGCTCAAGTCGTATGTTCCGAAACTCCGGGATACGTA
>NZ_JBPEHH010000003.1:0-103834 GCF_054177595.1 Haladaptatus ordinarius
GAATCTCCCGAACACGTGGTATCGAGAGGCGAGACAACCAGCTCCGTCACGCCAGACGCTTCTTGAGGAGGTGAATGCAGCACTGTATGCTGGTTTTACGTCTTAACCGAATACGAATGCATGTAGGACAGACGATGACGGCGCTGTATCCCCTCCCTACTCGATCCTTTCGGTCGTTCCTTGAGGAAGGGGCCTTAGCGCCTGCAATTCAGGTAATCTCCGAGACCGTGAGACCGGT
Organism: Haladaptatus ordinarius; assembly: GCF_054177595.1. Classification (NCBI taxonomy): domain Archaea; kingdom Methanobacteriati; phylum Methanobacteriota; class Halobacteria; order Halobacteriales; family Haladaptataceae; genus Haladaptatus; species Haladaptatus ordinarius. The sequence goes on from NZ_JBPEHH010000003.1 coordinate 239, forward strand.
GACCGCTCGCGCTCGACGAGTCGTAGCGTCTCGGGCGGTGGGATGGACGTACGCGCTTTCGGTGGCTCACCGGCACTTGCATTCACCGTCGTCCCCACTGTAAGCACCGCTCACGCGCGGAATCGGCTACTTCGAAATCCTTTTACACGCTACGGGGAGAAAAGGAGTATAACTGAGTGATACACATGGAAGTCGAAATCCTCTCACAGGAGCAAAATCCAATGCTCCACAGGACCGAAGTGCGGTTCCAGATAGTTCACGACGAGGCAACGCCCTCGCGCCTCTCGGTGCGGGACAGTCTCGCGGCGAAACTCGACAAGGACGCGGACGAAGTCGTCGTCCACGAGATGAGCACGAAGTTCGGGATGCGAAAGACCGTCGGCTACGCGAAAGTCTACGACAGCCCCGAACACGCCCGCGACGTCGAGCAAGATTACATGCTCGAACGCAACAAGATCACCGCCGACTCCGACGCCGAGGCCGACACGGAAGCTGAGGAGGCTGAATAATGCCGCGGCACGAACTGTACGGTGAGGACGGGACGACCGACCGCGAGCAGTGCCCGCGCTGTGGCGACTCGTTCCTCGCGGATCACGGCGACCGCCTCCACTGCGGCAAGTGTAGTTATACCGAGTGGAAGTGATGCGAATCCTCGGCGTCGAGGGTACCGCGTGGGCGGCCAGCGCGGCCGTCTACACGACCGAGTCGAACGGCGATACGTCGGAAGCGGGTTCCGACGCCATCTACGACACGAACACCGATTCCGTTTTTATCGAAACCGACGCCTACCAACCGGAGAGCGGCGGCATTCACCCGCGCGAGGCGGCAGAGCACATGAGCGATGCGATTCCGCGGGTCATCGAGACGGCGCTGGCGGAGGTAGACGGGGAGGTCGACGCCGACGAGCGAAGCTCGTCGAGCAAACGGGCGTCGCCCGTCGACGCGGTCGCGTTCTCGCGCGGGCCGGGTCTCGGCCCGTGTCTCCGAATCGTCGGGACGGCCGCGCGCGCGCTGGCACAGACGCTGGACGTGCCCCTGGTCGGTGTGAACCACATGGTCGCGCACCTCGAAATCGGTCGCCAGCAGTCGGGGTTCGACTCGCCGGTCTGTCTGAACGCAAGCGGTGCGAACGCCCACGTGCTGGGCTACCGAAACGGACGATACCGCGTGCTCGGCGAGACGATGGACACGGGCGTGGGCAACGCCATCGACAAGTTCACCCGCCACGTCGGCTGGTCGCACCCGGGCGGGCCGAAGGTAGAGGAGGCCGCGAAAGAGGGTGAGTACGTCGATTTACCGTACGTCGTGAAGGGAATGGATTTCTCCTTCTCGGGGCTGATGAGCGCGGCGAAGCAGGCGTACGACGAGGGCGAAGCCATCGAAGACGTCTGTTTTTCCTTACAGGAGAACATCTTTGCCATGCTCACCGAGGTCGCAGAGCGCGCCCTCTCGCTCACCGGTCGGGACGAACTCGTCCTCGGCGGCGGCGTGGGCCAGAACGCCCGCCTCCGCGAGATGTTGGCGGAGATGTGCGACCAGCGCGGTGCGGACTTTTTTGCGCCCGACCCGCGATTTTTGCGAGACAACGCCGGGATGATTGCCGTACTCGGTGCAGAGATGCTCGCTGCGGGCGAGACCATCTCCGTCGAAGAATCGGCGGTAGACCCGAACTTCCGTCCCGACCAGGTGGCGGTGAACTGGCGCGACGACCGGGACGCGGTGTTCCGCGACGTCGGCGAGCGCGAGATTCGCGGTGCCGAGGCGACCGTCACCATCGGCACGGAGCGCGTGACCAAACGTCGAGTGGCGAAATCGTACCGACATCCCGCGCTCGACGCCCGCCTCCGCAAAGAACGGACGACCCTGGAAGCGCGCTTGACGAGCGACGCCCGCCGCGTCGGCGTGCCCACGCCGGTCGTGTACGACGTCGACCCGGAGACGGGCGTCATCGAGTTCGAACGCGTCGGCGACGCCGACCTCCGGGACGAACTGACCACCGACCGGGTGCGCGACGTCGGTCGCCACCTCGGGACGATGCACCGTGCGGGAATCGTTCACGGCGACCCGACGACCCGGAACGTTCGGTGTTCTGCGGAACGAACCTACTTCATCGACTTCGGACTCGGCTACTACTCCGACGACGTCGAAGACTACGCGATGGACCTGCACGTCTTCTCACAGAGTCTCACCGGAACCGCCGACGAGGCGGCGAAACTCTGGCGGGCGTTCGAGTCGGTCTACGCGGAGACGGGCGACGAAGGCGTGATAGAGCAGTTGCGAGAAATCGAAGGCCGCGGACGATACCAGTGACCCGTCGGTTGGACGCCCGCGTCAGCAGGCCTTGCGCAGGTGTCGGCGTCCGGCGTCAGTAATCTCGTAACAACACCAGTTCGTGTTTCGGACGAGTCCGCGTTCCGTGAGGTGACGACACCGATTCGCGGTCACACACCCGGCGAGCGAAAGCCGTCGTTCGATGTCGAGTCGCACCTGCATCCCCTCGGTGTCGAGCAGTCGGAGGATTCGTTCGTCTATCGGCCGCAGTCGGTCGGGAATCCTACTGACCTGTGCCATACCCGTCTGTATTTTCACCGCCAACAAGTACCTCGCTAAGAGGGATACGTACCGTGGACACCCCGTCCGGAGAACTATCGAGCGCTACCTCTCCGTATCGATTATGTATGTAATATGTCAACTCCCCCCCGACGCACAATCACGCCGTTTAAACTCGTAAAGGACGAACCCACGACCATGTCAGAACCGCGCGTACCGGGGGACAGAGGTGTGGCGCTCGACCTTCCCTGTGGCGAGTCGGTGCGGACACACGACCTCGACATGGGGATGCGCGAGTACGACTGTGAGTGTGGCGATTCGCACGCAGTCGTGATGGACATCCACCCACCCTCCCGGTTCGTCCCGGAGTTTCTCGTCGACGTCCTCCGCGAAACCATCGAAACCTCGGACGACCACGGCGAGTTCGGGACGATGCACATCATGGGCGTCGTGTTGGAGGAGTTCCCCGAAGACGTGGTGAGCGAGGACGTCGCAGAAGACCCCGACGTCGGCTACGCGATGGTGTGGGTCACCGACTTCGACTCGCGGCGACTCCACGAAATCGTCGTGGAACTCGTCGTCGAGTTGATGGAACACGCCGTCAGCCACGCCGACGACGAGGAAGCAATGAGTCAGTTCGAAGCGGACATGCTCAACTTCGACGTGGCGACGTTCGTCGACCAGTACCGACGCGAACGCGATTTCACCGGGCCACACGACCGCCCGGCGTGAGGTTCCGAGCGCCTACTGCAGGTCTGCACGCCCTCCCTGCGTCTGACGCGCGTCTGACTGAATCTTAAGTGAGCAGACAACTATCGTATTTTATATGTACGCTCGGGGGAGAGAATTCGACTGCATCCGAAGCGTCGTGACGGAGACCGAACCCGACGAACCTCTCACGGCACGTGAGATTCTCGACCTGCTGGACGACCACGGCGAGGCGTTCGAGAGTGCACACGAAGTTGCGACGGTGCTCGGGCGACGGGCACGACACGGTGACGTGACCGTGATTCGCTCGTCACCCTACCGATACGCTATCGGCGACCCCGGCGAGAGCGTGTAACGTTCTCTATTTTCGAACACACCAACGTTCAATAGCCCTGAACACGCCCTTCGAGTCGATGCTGGACGAGTTGCTCGGGCGTGCGGAGTTGAAAGAGCGAATCGAGACGCTCGAAGAAGAGAAACACCATCTCGAACGACGGGTCGAAGCGGAAAAAGAGCGTCGAGCGGAGGCCGTCACCGGCCGCCAGGAGGCCGAAGAACGAGTCAACCGACTCGAAGACCGCATCGCGGAACTCGAAGACCGAGTCGACCGACTGCAGGGAGACGAGACGGACCTCGACTTCCGTGGCGTCGAAACGCTCCACGGGGAGCGACTGGACGAACTCCTTGACCGCGTTTCGAGTTTCGAGACCGGCCCCGAGGGCGCGCTGACCGCGATGGTCGACAGCGACCTCCCCGACGACGTGCGAGACGCGTTCGGTGACCACGCGTCGCTGGTCGCCCGCGTCGTGCCGTGTCTGGTCCTGGCCGACGACGCCGGTCTGGTCAGTGCCGCCCTCGTTCCGTCGAACCCGCCGGCGTCGTTCGTCGCGTGGGACGAGGGTTTCGAGGTCGCATCCGACTGGTTTCGCCCCGAGGGGCGATTCGCGCTGGCGCTCGTTCGCTCCGACCTGTTCGCCATCGGTGAGTACGATGGACGCGAACTGCAGTCGGTCTCGGGATTTGAGAGCGACGTGAAAGGCGACCACTCGAAAGGCGGGTTCTCACAGGCCCGCTTCGAGCGCAGGCGAGACGCCCAGATAGAAACGCATCTGGACCGCTGCCGGGACGAAATCGAAGGAAGAGACGCAGAGCGGTTGTACGTCGTCGGCCAGCGGACGCTCCTCTCGGAGTTTCGAAAACTGGCAGACCGGACGAAACCGGTTGATGCGACTGGCTCCCCCGAGGAGGCGTTGGCCGACGCGTTCTACGAGTTCTGGACGACGCGTCTATACCGGATTTGACATCTCGCTGCCTGCTCTGTCTTTTGACGGCCCGCTCGTCACTCTCCGTGCTCTACCGTCGCTCCGTCTCCAATCGCGGTCTGGTAGGCTCGTGCCTGGACGCCCGCGTCGAGAAACGCATCGAGCATCGCACTCGCAACCGCGCTTCGTGTCCCCTCGCGGCAGATGGCGAGGACGCTCGGCCCGGCCCCGCTCACGGCGACGCCGGTCGCTCCCGCTTCGAGGGCCGCCGTTCGAACCCCGCCGAACCCGTCGATGAGCGACGCTCGCGATTCGGTAACCGCGTTGTCCCGTAACCCTCGCCCCACAAGTTCGGGGTCGTCGCGGAACATTCCCGCCGTGAGCGTCGCGCCGTTTCCGACGGTTTCGACGAGTTCGTCGATGTCGACCGAGTGGGGGACGACCTGCCGTGCGTCACGGGTGGAGACGACGAGTTCCGGCAGGCAGGCGACGACCGGAATCGAGGCGTCGACCTGCGTGATGTCGTCCTCGGTGACGATGGTGAATCCGCCGAGGATGGCGGGCGCGACGTTGTCCGCGTGGGCTTCGCCGGAGACGGCCGCTTCCCCCTCTGCCGCGACCCGGACGAGTTCGCGGGGAGTCAGTCCACAGTCGTAGAGTTCGTTCAGTGCGACTGCGGCACCGGCGGCGCTCGCGGCGGACGACCCCAACCCGGAGGAGGGGCGAACGCCTTTGTCGATTCGAATATGTGCAGGTGCGCCGAGCGTCTCGGCGACGACGCCGGCGGTGTTTTTCGCCGGGGCTTCGGGAACGTACTGTTTTCCGACCCCCGTCACCTCGATGGTCGTCTCGGACGCTCGTTCGACCCGCACGACGTCGGCGGGCTGTGCCAGCGCCAGTCCAAACACGTCGAATCCACTCCCGAGGTTGGCGCTCGTCGCCGGTGCCCGCACTGTGACCATGGGGTAGGTCTCGAAAGCACGGCCAAAAACCTTCGCTTCGGCCAGAACCGTCTCCGTTCTGTGCTCCGTTTCGATCGACCGACGCGTTACCGCGAAGGACGGCTTTAAGCACCCGTGCAACCACCGCAAACGCATGCAGGTGGCCATACTCGCTCACGAGAAGTTTCCCGACCGCGCGAAGACGGCGGTCGGTATCCTGCGCTATGCCGACTACGACGTGGTCGCTATCCTCGACCGCGACCGGGCCGGTGAGCGCGTCAGTGACTCGCTACCGGATGTACAAGACGCACCCATCGTCGCCGGGATGGACGACGTGCCGGACGTCGACGCGCTCGTCGTCGGTATCGCCCCCATCGGCGGCGGCTTCGACGAATCGTGGCGCTCGGACGTTCGCACCGCGCTCGAACGCGGTCACGACGTAATCTCGGGTCTCCACTACTTCCTCGAAGACGACGAGGAGTTCGCCCGACTCGCCGAGGCAAACGACTGTGACATCTGGGACGTGCGCAAACCCCACGACGACCTCACCGTGAGTCAGGGCGTGGCGAAGGACGTCGACGCCGAGGTCGTGCTCACGGTCGGCACCGACTGCTCGGTCGGGAAGATGACCACGACGCTCGAACTGCTGGAGGCGGCCCGAGAGCGCGGTGTCGACGCCGGGTTCGTCCCCACCGGCCAGACGGGAATCATGATCGATGGGTGGGGTAACCCCATCGACCGCGTGGTGAGCGACTTCACCGCCGGGGCGGTAGAGGAGATGATTCTGGAGCGCGGCGACGACTACGACTACCTCTTCGTCGAGGGCCAGGGGAGCATCGTCCACCCCGCCTACTCCGCCGTGACCTGTGGCATCCTCCACGGGTCGATGGCCGACGAACTCGTTCTCTGTCACGAAGCGGGCAAAGAGGTCATCCACGGCTACGAGTCGTTCTCACTGCCGTCAATTCCGGAGTACGTCTCGCTCTACGAAGACCTCGCCGGACCGGTCTACGAGACCGAAGTCGTCGCCGGTGCCATGAACACCTCGGGAATCGAGGACGACGACGCGGCCCGCGATGCGGTGCAGTCGTACGAATCGTCGCTCGGTGCGCCCGCGACCGACCCGGTTCGCTTCGACGCCGACAACGTGCTGGAGGCGATACTGTGAGTCTCACGACCGAGTTCGAGCGACTCTCGCTTCCGCTCGAACACGCCTTCACTATCTCGCGAGGGACCCAGACCACCGCCGAGAACGTCGTCGTCAGGGTCAAAGACGACGCGGGGAACGTCGGCATCGGCGGGGCCGCGCCCTCCGAACACTACGGCGAGACGGCAGCGACGGTCGAAACGGTCCTGCCAGACCTCCTTGACGTGGTCGAATCGGTCGACGACCCGCACGCACTCGACCGAATCGAACGCGAGATGCGCGAGACGGTGAACCGAAATCCTGCGGCTCGGTGTGCCGTCAGTATCGCGCTCCACGACCTCGTGGCCAAACGCGCCGACCTCCCACTCTATCGCTACTGGGGACTCGACCCCGCAGACACCGTCGAGACCTCGTTCACCATCGGCATCGACACGACCGAGACGATGCGTGAGAAGACCGCCGAAGCAGTCAACGCCGGATACAGCACATTGAAGGTGAAAGTCGGCACCGATCGCGACGAGGAAATCGTCGGGATGATTCGGGACGCGGCCCCAGACGCGACGATTCGCGTGGACGCCAACGAGGCCTGGAGTCCCCGCGAGGCGGTTCGAAAGATAGACGCACTCGCCGAGTACGGGGTGGAGTTCGTCGAACAGCCAGTTCCCGCCGAAAACCCCGATGGGATGCGATTCGTCAGAGAGCGTGCCGCCCTGCCCATCGCGGCCGACGAATCCTGCATCACGCTCGAAGACGTGCCACGAATCGCCGGTCAGGCCGACATCGCCAATCTGAAACTGATGAAGTGTGGCGGTCTCCGCGAGGCGATGCGGATGATTCACACGGCGAACGCCCACGGGTTGGAGGTGATGCTCGGCTGTATGGTAGAGAGCAACGCCAGCATCGCCGCCGCTTGCCACCTCGCACCGCTGCTCGACTACGCCGACCTGGACGGGTCGCTCCTGCTCGCCGAAGACGAGTACGAGGGCGTTCCGATGCCGAACGGCGAAATCGACCTCGAAACCGGACGGGTCGGAACGGGCGTGCGAAAGGGTCAGTAATCGACCCTCAGAGTTTCCCGACGCGCTCGGCCCGGAACCCGACCAGGTCGTCGTAGCCGTCGGTGGACATCAACACCGGATAGAACGGACGGTCGGCACGTAACGTTTCGCCGTCTATCCGTGCGAACACTGCTCCGTTCTCGACGCGGACGAAGTTTTCGCCGACGAACTCGTAGTCCCGACCTGTCACCGCATCGAACACACGATACAGTTCGGGCGTCCCCGTCTCCGAGAGCGTATCGAGTGCACCCGTCGCCCCGAGGAAGTTACGCAGAACGTGCTCTGCGTTGGCCGCTGCTCGCTCGCTCCCGTGCAGGCCACACTCGACGGCGACGCCTTCGACGTGATCGACGAGACCGCCGGCGACGTAGCTGATGTCGACCACGCGTTCGACGCCGGTCGCCCGGACGAGTCGTTTCGTCCGCTCGTTCAGTCGCGAGACGAGTGCGAACGGTGCGGGGTGTGAGTGGGTCGAGTGGATGTCGAGAACTCCACAGTCGCGTAGTTTCGGGAGGAGTCTCGCCGCGAGTCTGGATTCGTGTGTCGGCCCGTCGGCGTCGCCCGGAAACGCGCGATTCAGGTCCTCGTCGACGAATCGGACGTTCTTCTCCATCGCTTGCTCGTTGGCGAGGACGAATCGAACCGGTCGGTGGAACGCGCCGTTCTCGGCCAGCACGCGCTCGATGGCCGCTCTCCCGCACGACTCGTCACCGTGAATGCACGCAACGATTGCGAGTTCGGGCGTCCCATCGCCGACGGTTTCGATGCGCATCGATGGTCAGAGAAGACGCAGGCCCACGACTTGATTCTGTGGTTCCCGAACACTCGGTCGCGACGTTGCCCGAACGATGGCATCGAACTATTTATTTTCGAACACTATCGTCGAATACGGCTCGAGACCGCGAAATCCCCGAAAAACCGTCACCAGCAGCCGACCAATCGTCGACTCCGCACCCTCCGCGACCCAAAGGCACTTTAAATGTGGGGACATACACATGAACAAGAAATGTCGCGCAGTCCATCTGTCCCAGATCGACCAACGCTCGAACTCGACCCGGATATGTCCGATGCGGAGCGTTTGAGCGCGCTTCAGGAGCACTTTACGGACATCAAGAAGGTCAACGAAAAGCTAAACGAGCGCGTCGAGGCTGCTGCCGAACGTCGAGAGGATCTCGCGGGGGAAGTCGACCGTCTCCAGCGCGAGAACGAGACGCTGAAAACGACCTCGCTGTACGTCGCCACGGTCGAGGACGTGACCGACGACGGCGTCATCATCAAACAACACGGCAACAATCAGGAAGTGCTGACCGAAGTCGCGGTGCAGCTTCGAAACGACATCGAAGCAGGTGACCGAGTCGCGGTCAACGACTCGTTCACCATCGAGACATTGCTCGACTCGGAGACGGACGCGCGTGCACAGGCGATGGAAGTCGACGCCTCGCCCGAGGTGGCCTACGAGGATATCGGTGGCATCGAAGAGCAGATTCGTGAGGTCAGGGAAGCGGTCGAAGAGCCACTCGTCAACCCCGAGCAGTTCGAAGCCGCCGGTATCGAACCGCCGAGCGGCGTTCTCTTGCACGGCCCGCCCGGAACCGGGAAGACGATGCTGGCGAAAGCCGTCGCCAACGAGACCGACGCCACGTTCATCAAGATGGCCGGGTCGGAACTCGTCCAGAAGTTCATCGGCGAGGGTGCCCGCCTCGTCCGCGACCTGTTCCAACTCGCCTCGGAACGCGAACCAGCCGTCATCTTCATCGACGAAATCGACGCCGTCGCTTCCCGCCGCACCGACTCGAAGACGTCGGGTGACGCCGAGGTCCAGCGGACAATGATGCAACTGCTCTCCGAGATGGACGGCTTCGAGGACCGGGGTGACATCCGCATCATCGCGGCGACGAACCGCTTCGACATGCTCGACAAAGCCATCCTGCGTCCCGGTCGGTTCGACCGCCTCATCGAGGTGCCGAACCCGGACGTCGAGGGTCGCCACCGCATCCTCGAAATCCACACCAGCGACATGAATCTCGCAGACGACGTGGACTTCGACCGCCTCGCCGACGAGACGAATGGCTTCAGCGGTGCCGAAATCGCCAGCCTGACCACCGAATCCGGCATGTTCGCCATCCGCGACGGACGTACCGAGGTGACGATGCAGGACTTCGAGGACGCGCTGGACAAGATAGAAGACGGCGATACGGCGGTCCCGAACCTGCGGTACGCGTACTAACCACGACCTTTTACGACGGTCGAGAGGCAAGACCTGCGCGATTCGTGCAGGTCTCGCCCGTCTCCCTGTAAAAGCTCGACCAAAAGCACTCCTCCTTCGCTTCGCGCTGCTCCGCTCAGTCGTCGGCCCGCTCGCTCAGTCGCGTTGCTCCTTCGCTCGCGGAGAGTGTGCTGGTCGCTGGCGGTTGTGAAGATTCTGTTTTTCGGCAGTCGTGTCACCCGCCGACTTTCCGCAGTGAGACGAGTTCAACCAATGATGTCGGCATCAGGGGTGCGGTATTTAAACCAGCGAGTCGTCGCCAGTGTCGAACGCACGTTGTAGAAAAATCCCGAAATTTCCGAACCCTTCGAATGGAGAACTATCACCAGTAGCAACTCGTCTCCGACGCGGCGAAGAGGGTGGCTTTTTCACCTCCGACGATGCCGACTCTCCTATGCGAGTAGACCTCGGCAACGCCCTCGACACCGTTGCTTCACCCGGCGTCTCGCGCGACGCGCTCGACCGACTGGACGAGCGCGTGGCCGACGCCCACGAGCGAATCGAAGCCGGACGCGCGAACCACGAACACGGCTACGAAGCCCTGAACCTCCCGCAGACGACCGACACCGACGAGATACGGTCGGCGGTCGAACCCTTCGCGGACGCCGAGACGGTGCTTACGGTGGGCATCGGCGGCAGCGCGCTCGGTGCGGCGACGCTGGCCGACGGTCTCGACTCCGACGTGGACGCTTACTTCCTCGACAACGTCGACCCGGAACACGTCTCCGGCTTGCTCGATAGCATCTCACTCGCCGACACCGCGGTCAACGTCGTCTCTCGCTCCGGCACGACGGCGGAGACGCTGGCGAACTTCCTCGTCGTCCGCGACGCGATGGAATCGGCAGACGTGGACTGGACGGACCGAACCTTCGTCACGACCGGCGAGGAAGGCAATCTCCGCAGTCTCGCAGACCGTCACGACCTGCCCGCGCTCGACGTTCCCGATGGCGTTCCGGGTCGATTTTCCGTCTTCTCGACGGTCGGTCTCGCCTGTGCCGTGATTCAGGGCCACGACATCGACGCGGTACTCGCTGGCGCACAGGCGGAAGCAGACCGCCTCGCGGGATCGCTACTCGAGTCGCCGGCCTACGCGTACGGCGCGGCCTGCTACGCGCTGGACGAACGCGGCGCGGGCGTCAACGCGATGATGCCCTACGCCGAATCGCTGGAGACGTTCGCCGAGTGGTTCGCGCAGTTGTGGGCCGAGAGCCTCGGAAAAGACGGTCTCGGTCAGACGCCGGTGCGGGCGCTCGGCGCGACCGACCAGCACTCCCAACTCCAGTTGTATCGCGCTGGCCCACGCGACAAGATGGTCACCTTCGTCCGTCCGACGGAACGAGACGACCGTCCGATTCCCGAAACCGACCTGTCGGGGCTGGCGTACCTCGGTGGACAGCACCTCGGGACGCTCCTGGACGCCGAGTTCGAGGCGACCGAAGCCAGCCTCGCAGAATCGGGGCAACCGAACGTCCGAGTCGAAATCGACCGCGTCGACGAGCATGGACTCGGCGCACTCTGTTACGGGATGGAGGCGGCCTGTGTCCTCGTCGGAGAACTCTCCGGCGTCGAGACGTTCGTCCAGCCCGCCGTCGAGTGGGGCAAGCGCGCGGCCCGTGGGTTGCTCGGTGGTGGCGACTTCGAAGAAACCGACGCTGTTTCTGATAAAACGACGTTAAAAATCCGATAACCGCGTTCACAAAGCATTTACCGGACGGGGCAGTGTAATTGACTGTCTATTGCGTCGAACACCGGCGGACAGGCGCAACCCAGTATAATGAGGCTCAAGTACATTTCGATGCTGCTCGCAGTGCTCGTCGTAGCTTCGTTCTCTGCGGGGGGGACCGCTGCACTGGCAAGCCACTCGGTCGAATCAGTCGACGGTGCAACCTTCGACCACGATACGAGCGACGCGAACAACAGTTCGGTTTCGCTCGACTACGAGGGGGAGAAGGTGGTTCTCGACAACGCGCCCAATCAAACGATTTCTGGCACCTCGACGCTCGATTCCGGCACGAACCTCAGCGTCCAGGTACACGCCACGGGGACGTTTTTCAAATCGACGGTGGTCTCGGTCCAACCGAACGGGACGTTCAACGCGACGTTCGACTTCGAAGAGTACGAACACGGAACCGAGTTCGGTGTGATAGTCGCGCTCGCTGGTAACAACTCGACCGGTTCGAAACCCCTCCTCGTCGTCGAAGGCGTCCTCCGAAATGCGTCGGCACCGACGACGACGACGACGCTCGCTACGACGACAGACAAGCAGACGAAAACGACCGCGACCGCCGTCAGCGACGGCGAAGCCACCACCGAAATGAAAGCCATCGCAGAGACGACTACGACGACTACCCACGCGAGCGAAAGCGGCGGACAACCCGGCTTCGGTCTCGTGGTCGCGCTGGCCGCCCTCGCCGGTAGTGCCTTCCTCTTTCGCCGCCGCTATCGGTCGTAGCACATTTACTACCGTAGCCCCTTTCCACTCGTATGGCAGATGGTACAGCGGGCGTCGGTGGCGAGTCTCCGACCGGGGGTTCGCTCGGACAGATGGTGTTCGCCGTTTTCCGGAGCGGAGTTCTCGGATTCTCGGGGCTGTTCGCCATCTCTCTCTGGGCGAGCGCCATCCTCCTCGTTTTCGGCCCCGATAGCCTCGGGCCGATGCAGAAACTCGCTCTCTCCGCGCTCGCACTCGGCCTCGGAACCGGAACGGTCGCCCTCATCTTCATGGTTGGCCGAGGACACGGCCTCTCGTTCCTCGATTTCAAACTCCCGGACAGACGTGATTTCGGTTACATCGCCTTCGGCGTCGTCGCACTGTTCGTGTTGCAGATCGCTATCGCGGTCGCGCTCACACAACTCGGCGTCGGCACTGCAGACCACAACATTGAGCAGACGGCAAGTCGTGGCAACCCCGAGATTCTCCTCGTGCTCATTCCCGCTGCGTGGCTCATCATCGGCCCCGGCGAGGAGCTACTGTATCGGAACATCATCCAGAAATCGCTCTACGGAACCTTCTCGGAGTATAGTGCAGTCGTCGTCGCGAGTATCGTCTTTGCGCTGGCACACATCCCCGCGTACGCGACGGGGTCGACGCTGACGGCAACCGCCGGGACGCTCGTCGTCATCTTCTTCCTCTCGCTCGTGCTCGGGTTCGTCTATCTGAAAACGGACAATCTCACCGTCTCGGCCCTCGTTCACGGTACGTTCGACGCGATTCTCTTCGGTCTCATGTACCTCCAGTTCGCCGGCTAAGCGTTCGAGGGGTTTTTTCGTGAGAGCGGACTGCCACAGATCGGACAGCGGTCTTTGTTCTCGTCGAACTCCCGCCCACAGCCAGCGCACTGGAACGTCCAGTTTCGCTGTTCTTCGATGCCGTCCTGTGCGATGACGTCGACGGAGACGCCCATCCTGTCGGCGACGTTCTGCATCGCGTAGTCGTCGGTGACGAGCGTTCCGTCGAGTTCGAACGCCGCCGCAACGAGTCGAATGTCGGTGTCAGAGAGCACGTCTCGGTCTCCCGTCTCGCCGGCGGCCCGGCGTACCTTCTCGACCGTATCGTCGCGCGGGAGATGGATGTGCATCCCGGAACCTTCCATCGCGTCGAACCGGTAGGCGTGTTCGCCCTCCAGTTCCTCGTGAACCATCGGAATCGACGCTGTTCGTTCGGTCGTGTGATACTCGTTGATAAAAGCTGAGGCGTCTAGGACGTACATTACCGCTGAACGACGATGTAATCTTTGACCGCTTGTACCCGGTTGACCGGCAGTTCGAAGTGACCGTCATCGTCCATTTCGAGGTCGATAGTGGCGGTGTCGATCTGTTCGTCTGGTTCGATGACGAGACTCGATAGTTCCCCCGTCTTTAGGTTCATGGTGATGTTGTAGAGCATCCCCAGTTCCGTGCCGTCAGACCCCATGACGGCCTTCCCCGAGAGATTCTCCGCGAGTATGTCGGACATACGTGGGGGTTACCGACCGCTGGTATATAAACTCCACGGGGCTCGTGCTAGAACGACCTCTCCCACTCTACACCTCGGAAGACGGTCGGATGGCGAAGTGTCATTTCACTCTATCGACCTTGCGGTCGGCGACTCCGTCATCGCCCGTCTGACCGACGTGGCGATGGAGTTAAATGTCGTGCCGGGTTGTTCTGTGATAAGGACTTCTCCCGGGTGGTAGGTATGTCGGACACAGATTCACACGAGACGGAAACTCTCAGAACTCCCATCGTCGCCGTTCTCGGCCACGTCGACCACGGGAAGACCAGTCTACTCGATAAGATTCGCGGGTCGACGGTCATCGAGGGTGAAGCGGGCGCGATTACACAACACATCGGCGCGACGGCGGTGCCACTCGACGTGGTGTCGAAAGTCGCCGGACGGTTGGTCGACCCGGACGACTTCGACCTCCCCGGATTGCTATTCATCGACACGCCGGGCCACCACTCGTTCACGACCCTTCGGTCGCGCGGCGGTGCCCTCGCGGACATCGCCATCCTCGTCGTGGACGTCAACGACGGCTTCCAACCGCAGACCGAGGAAGCCATCAACATCCTCACGCAGTCACAGACCCCGTTCGTCGTTGCGGCGAACAAGATAGACACGACTCCGGGATGGAACCCCCAGCAGGACACGCCGATTCAACAGACCTACGAGGCCCAGAGCGACCGGGCGCGTTCGACGCTCGACCAGCGTCTCTACGAACTCATCGGCGAACTCAGCGACGCTGGCTTCTCCGCCGACCTCTACTGGCGGGTTCAGAACTTCCAAAACAACGTCGGCGTCGTCCCCGTGAGCGCCGAGACGGGCGAAGGCGTCCCGGACCTGCTGACGGTGTTGATGGGACTCGCCCAACGGTACATGCGCGACGACATGGAAATCGACGTGGCCGGACCGGGTGCGGGGACGGTGCTCGAAGTCAAAGAGGAGAAAGGCTTCGGAACGACCCTCGACGTCGTCCTGTACGACGGCACCGTCAGCGAAGACGACACCATCGTCGTCGGCGGGACGAACAAACCCATCGTGACGGACGTCCGCGCCCTGTTGAAACCGCGACCACTCGCCGAGATTCGAACCGAAGACCGATTCGAGAAAGTCGATTCGATCGGGGCGGCGGCAGGAGTGAAAATCGCCGCGCCCGACCTGGACGATGCAATGGCGGGAGCGCCGGTCCGCGTCGTCCGCGACCGGGAGATAGAAGACGTCATCTCGGACGTCGAGGCCGAACTCGCGGAAGTCGAGGTGAGCACGCAAGAGGAAGGTATCGTCGTCAAGGCCGACACGCTCGGAAGTCTGGAAGCGATAGTGAGCACGCTCGAAGAGGCAGAGATACCGGTCATGCGTGCCGAAGTCGGCGACGTCGCACCGCGTGACGTGCGCTTTGCGACGACCGCAGACGAACCCAAACACGAGACGATTCTGGCGTTCAACGTAGATACGCTCGCCGACGCCGCGGACGAAGCCGAGCAACGAGACGTGCGAATCTTCGACAGCGACGTCATCTACCAGCTCATCGAGGAGTACGAAGAGTACGTCGAGGAGATGGAGCGTGCCCAACAGGAGACCGTCCTCGATAACATCACGCGACCCGCCAGATTCCGAATCCTGGAAGACCACGTCTTCCGGCAGAACAATCCCGCAGTCGTCGGTATCGAAGTGCTCTCGGGTACGGTGAAGAACAACTCCTTCGTCGCCAAGTTCGACGGAAACGAACCGACGCGGGTCGGGACCATCAAAGGAGTGAAAGACCAGGGCGAAGACGTGAGCGAAGCCCGAAGCGGAAACCGGGTCAGCGTGGCCATAGACGGGCCGACGGTCGGTCGGCAGATCGACGAGGGCGACGAACTCTGGATCGAACTGCCCGAAAAACACGCCAAAATTTTGGAACAGGAACTCTCGGACGACATCCCGACCGACGAACTCGAAGCCCTCCAGATGTACCTTGACAAACAGCGAAAACGCGATCCGTTCTGGGGCAAGTAGCGTTATATTTTAGTTTTCGAACTCGATAGTACCGAGTGGTGACGGAGTATGAGTGTGAAAAACGAACTCTCGAGTCGCATCGGTCGATGGACTCGGCTCTTCTGCTCGCTTCGTCGTTCCCGCTGGTCGCTCTCCTACTACGACCTCGTGTTGTTCACCCTGCCGACCGTGCTACTCGCTGGCCTGGTAGTGAGCGAAACGCTGGCGATTTCGCGTCACGTCGGCGTACTGACGGCAGGAATCGTCTCGGCGTTCGTTCTCGCCGACGCGATTTTCAACCGACCGCCTAGCGGGCGGTCGGCGTAATCTGGTCTTCGACGGCTTGTTTCACCTGCAAGACGGCGCTCGCTGCGAGTCCACGGGCGACCTCGTCGCGGTCGTCGGCGTCGATGAGTTCGTCGGCGTCGAGGTCCTCGTTCTCCGGTTCGAACCCCGCGCTGACGACGTGACCGACCGGTGGTTGCACCGAGACGGTCGCCTGCGGCCCAGTAGCGCCGTTCGTGACCTGCGACCCGATGACGTACTCGTCCGGAAGGAACTTGCGGGTCAGCGTGGCGATGTCGGAGACGCTGTCCCGAAGTGCACGCTTCTGGTCGGGAGAGAGTTCTTCGACGTCGATAGACGCGCGCTGTCCGGCCTGCGTCACGTCGGGAATACCAGCGTAAGGAGTATTTCCATTCATGCGGTCTGCTACCCTTCGTTAAGTTCGAACGAGGTATAAACCCGTCGCCCACGGAACCTAACAGATTGGTTCACTCTCGCCGTACACCGCGAGCACGACTGCCGTGACGTACGTGCCCGGTTCGGCGTCCGCGCTCACCGTCTCGGTCTGTTCGCCCGCGAACTCCCAGTCGCGGAGCGCCCGACCCGCTTCGAGGCCGGCTCTGACGCGGTCTTCGATTTCTACGGCGTCGGTCTCTCCTGCCGCCTCGTAGAACAGTCCCGGTCCGTCGCCCTCCGTCCACCCCAGTCCGGCGGAGACGTGGCCCGGTCCGGCGCGCGTGGCCCGCGCTTCGACCACGGTCAGCCGTTCTCCGGCGGGGCCGAGGTCGGGGGCGGTGCCGACGGGGTCGACCGTTGCGTCGGCGGGGATGACCGACGAGACGGCGACGAGGTTGTAGTTGTGGACGTTCGCCCTCGCGAGCGCGGCGTCGTAGGACGACATCTTCGTCGGCCCACTCGCGGTTCCCCAGACGACCCGAATCGTACTCATGTACTGGGGTCGGATTTTCGCGGGAAAGGGTCTGTCGATTCTTCGGACGCGTGGAAAATCGCCTTCAGTCGCAGGATGGATGCCGTTTCGGTGATGGGAACGAAGCGACCTGTCGAACTGAAACTCTCAGGAGAACGCCCACTCAGTGCTCTACTTCGACCGAACTGCCGAGGTACTTCGAAATCACCTCGGAGACGGAGTCGGCCTTGAAGTCCTCTAGGTCCTCGTGAATCCGGTCTTGCAGCGTCTCGTAGTACTCTTCGTCCGTCTCCAGCGCCCGGTACTCCACGCTCGTCACCTGGACACCCAGCGCCTCGCTCGTCAGTTTTCGAAAGTAGCGGTCGTCACCGATGTTCCCGCGCCAGAGGTTGTCGCGGAAGAACAGCCAACCGTCCTCGCCCGGCGGGTCGGCCCGTCGCGAGAGACGCGTCTCGAACTCCTGGGGTTCGAGCGTGAGACCCGAGGCGGCCGGTTCGACGCGGAAGCGGACCGCGAAGACGTAGCGGGCGTCCATCAGCGCACGTCGTCGAACCGTTCTGCCATCTCCACGTCCTTGTCGGTGATTCCTCCCTCTTCGTGGCTCGTCAGGCGCACCTCGACCTCCTCGTATCGGACGACGATTTCGGGGTGGTGGAACTCCTCTTCCGCGACTTCACCGACTTCGGACGCGAACGCGACGCCTTTCAGGTAGTCGTCGAACTCGTACACGCGGACGATTTCGTCGCCGTCTCGCTCCCAACCGCTCGGGATGCGAGTCTGAATCTCGTCGTCGGAAAGCAGGTCTGCCATACGCGGGGGGACGTGTGGAAATCAAATAAAAGCTCTCGCCCAACCTTTTGCTGTCGTACGAAAGAGCGAAGCCCTTTCGTGATGACGAAAATCTCCGATTTTCGGACCACGGTCGAGTGCCAGCGGGTGCGCGCGACGGCACGCACCCGCTGGCCTGCCTCCGGCAAACGGTTGATCAAAAGCGCGACGGCCTCCCTGTGGTCGGCCTTGCGCCCGCTCGCTCAGTCGCGCTGCTCCTTCGCTCGCGGTGAGTGAGCTGGCCTTTGCCGGTCGTGTCACCGGGGTTTTATCGGCGGTTGTGTCGATTGCCGATTTCTAGGCTCTGTTGAAACCCTCAACCAGTGATAATTTGACGAGGTCGTGCCGAATAGAGGGCGCGTATCGGTCACACGGTTTTCTCGGATATCGGTGACATACAGAGGTGTCTGTCTCAGTTCAAGGGATGCTCAACTAACGAGACGGGGGTGTTGGATCGTATTTATTAGCGATGTATTAGTCCCAGTATCCGCCTTCGAACGTCATCGGCAGAGTCGTACGTTTGGTTATCGGTTGCGGCAAGCACGTCCTCAAGGGATTTCTCCCCGCGCTGAGTTTGGATCACATAGTCGCCATAGGCTTCGACCAGTTCATCCGTCGCGGTTGGATAGTTCTGGGTTTCGAGTGCTTTATCTAGATCACCAAGCTGATTACTCTGGTTGCCCTGCTTCGGCTCGTCTTCCTTGGCACGGTTACGTACCTCCTCTCGCTCCCGCTCTGGCTGGCGTCGCTCTTCGTCATCCGCTTTTTCGTCTCGGCTCTGTTTGTCGTCTATCATGCCTTCTATTAGGAGACTGATTCGGATAAGGGTGTGGTCGCTCATCGGTGTGCCATCCTGAGCACATCGCGTAATCGCCTCACTGAACCTATCCTGCGACCGATACATACGCACACCAACCTAACGGCTGTTTCGTCTCTAATAAAACGAACGATGACCGTCTACTGCACATACTCTGTATGCAGCACGCGATTCCATCAGCTGCTGAGAGTTTCAACAGAGCCGACTTCTAGTAGTTGTGTCACCGGCCGACCCCCGGCGGTCGTCTCACCGGCAGCTATCGGGCTGTCGTGAATTCGCGTCGAAAATCCCAGTCAGTCGTCGGCCGCCGATTCGAGTTGCTCCGCGACGAAGGCCGGCGGTTCGTCGTCGACCTCGGGATCGAACAGTTGCAGTGCGGTGTTGATGGTGGTCCAGTCGTCCTCGGCGGCGGCGTCTCGCAGACTCTTCGTTGGCGGTGCGAGCAGTTGTGAGACCAGCGAATCGGCCATCGCCTCGACGATTGCCTGCTGGTCGTCGTCCAGGCCACGGGCCTCGAGTCGGGAGAGTGCGGTCTGCAGTTCGCGCTCTTTGACTCGCTCTGCACCCTCGTACATCGCGGCGATGACCTCGTCCGCACGCTTTCGCTTGTACTGTTCGAGCAGGTTCTCGAACTCGCGGTCGACCATCGCCTCGACCGACTCGGCAGCGACCCGTCTCCGTGCCCGCGTTTCGTTCGTCACCGACTCCAGTTCCGCCATGTCGTGGACGACCACGCCGTCGAGTGCCCCGACTGCGGGCGAGACGTCTCTCGGTTGGGCGATGTCCACGACCAGCGTCTCGCCGCAGTCCGAGAGAACGTCGGCATCAAGAACGTGCCCGTCGCTACCCGTCGCGGTGACGACGACGTCTGCACGCGGGACGTAGGTCGGCAGTGCGTCTAACCCGACTGACCGTACGTCGGCGATTTCGACCGACTCCGCGACCGTGGCCGCGCGTTCGACCGACCGATTCGCGACGACGAGCGTTTCGACGCCCGCGTCGGCGAAGGCGTGGGCCGCGATGGTTCCCATCTCGCCTGCGCCGACGACGAGCGCTGTCGCCCCGTCCAACTCGTACCTGTCGTCGGCGAGCGTCACGGCGGCGCTCCCGATGGAGACGACGCCCTCGTTGATGGCCGTCTCGGTGCGAGCGCGCTCGCCGACGTGCAGTGCCTTCGTCAGTGCGGCATCGAGCATCGGCCCGATGGCGTCGACCGCCCGTGCGGATTTGTACGCATCGCGCACCTGCCCGATTATCTGGTCTTCGCCGAGGACGATGGATTCCAGTCCTGCGGCGACGCGAAGGAGGTGACGAAGGCTCTCTTCGTGACTCATCTCGACGACCGAGTGTGAACCGACGTCGGGTGCGAAGTCGGCGAGGACTGCCCGTCCCGTCGCAGGGGTGTCGGTGACGACGTAGGCCTCGAAGCGGTTGCACGTCTGGAGTGCGTACGCCTCTGAGACGCCCGATTCGTCGATGAGACGCCCCACGACGCTGTCCTCGTCCGTGTGGCAGGCCGTCGCTACGTCGTCGAGACTCGCCCGGTCGTGAGAGACGCGCACGCCGGAGATGACGCCGGTGCTCGGCGTCACGGGTTCCGCCCCCGGGGAAGATAGAACATACGATTCATATGATACCGACCGTTTCTATCAGGGGGTTAGAATGGCCTGCATGTAAAGCCTTCTAACTTACCCTTCGACGCCCGTAACGTCGAACCCGAGGTCGCGGACGTCCTCTTCGATTGCCTGCTGGTCGGCACTCGCCTCGTAGTAGAACACGACGTCGAACGTCCCGTCACGGAGCAACTGCTGGCACTCCCAGATAAACGATTCGTCGTCGAGCGTGAGTCCCTGATGCTGGTTGGACGCGAACTCCGGGTCGTCGGTCCCGGAGTAGACGTAGGTGTCGCGCGGGTCGTGGCCCGCGTGTTCCGCGATGGTGTCACCGATATCGACCGAGGCCTGATGCATCTCGATGTCCTCGTCGCTCCCGAGGTCGGTGTGTACGATGACGCCGTTGAGCTCGATTTCACCGGGTTCGAGGAGTCGCTTCGTCCGCTGATAGAGGTCGTCGTCGATGACGCTGTCCATAGTCGAGGATACGCACCAGTCGTTATACGACCTACGGTTGTAGCCGGCACTCAAAAATATCAGTTTTCACGCGGCAGCGTGAACTCCCGCGAGGATTAGTCGCAACCGATTCCGTTTACAGGCGCTGGACGTTAGTCGCTCGGGGACCTTTGTCTGCCTGCTCGATGTCGAATTCGACTTCTTGGCCCTCTTCTAGGTCTGGGCCACCGACGTCTTCCATGTGGAAGAAAACGTCTTCGTCAGCATCTTCGGTGTCGATAAATCCGTAACCGCCAGTCTCGTTGAAGAAGTCAACCGTACCTTTCGCCATTGCGTTCTACCAAAGTAATCGCATAGTTAAAAAGGTATGCAACTGTCCTCGCTGAAGCAACAGATTCGTGAACACGTGGCACGGACGCGGAGGATAAGGCTGATACCGGTTGGATGAGTGAGGTCGAACAAGACGATGTTGACGCGGGTTCGGCGACAGCTGGAGACGGCCTACCAACGACAACTGCGACGGAGTATCTCGGGAGCCCCGGCCCACGTCGCGGTCATCCAGGACGGAAACCGGCGATACGCCGACAAGCAAGGTGAGGACGCCCCGGACGGTCATCGTGCAGGTGCGAAGACGACCGAGCGCGTGCTCGACTGGTGTGAAGACCTCGGCGTCGAGGAACTGACGCTGTACGCCTTCTCCACCGAGAACTTCGAGCGCCCTCCCGACGAGCGAGAGGCGCTCTTCGACCTCCTGGAGACGAAACTGTACGAGTTCGCGGACGCCGACCGCGTCCACGAGAGCGGCGTCTGCATCCGCGTCATCGGCGACGTACCACAACTCCCCGGGCGCGTGCGCGAGGCGATCGAGTACGCCGAGCGCCGGACCCGCGATTACGACAACTTCGTCCTCAACATCGCGCTGGCCTACGGCGGGCGAAACGAACTGCTCGGTGCGGCCCGCGACGTCGCCCGCGAGGTCGAATCGGGCGAGTTGCGTCCCGACGATATCTCCGTGCAAACCATCGAATCACAGCTCTACGACCGCCCGCTTCGCGACGTCGACCTCATCATCCGCACGGGCGGCGACGAGCGCACCAGCAACTTCCTTCCGTGGCACGCCAACGGGAACGAAGCGGCGGTGTTCTTCTGTACCCCCTACTGGCCCGAGTTCTCGAAAATCGACTTCCTCCGCGCGGTGCGAACCTACGAGTCCCGCGAACAGTCGTTCCGGCAGGCGAAAGTCCAGCGCGCGCTGGCACTCGTTCGGGCAGTGGGTGGCGTGGAGTTAGACGAAGCGCGCTCTATCATCCAGAAGTTCCGAGAGTATGTGCCCGATGGAGCGGCCGTAGAGGAGTTGGAAGCCGAGAGCGAGACGGTAGACTGAACTCTGAGCTCACCGAGAGCAGTCCCCGACGGGTGACTATCGGCCGTCTTACCGCCCGAATCGTCGCTGTCGATTCTTGTAATCCAGGATGGCTCGCAGGTAGTCCCGTCGCCGGAAATCCCGCCAGTTCACGTCGGTGAAGTACAGTTCTGAATAGACCGATTGCCATATCATGAAATCCGACAGGCGCTCCGCGCCGGTCTTGATGACCAGGTCAGGGTCGGTCGGGAACACCAGCCTCGACTCTATCTCCGACTCGTCTACGTCGTCCGCCGAGACGGTGCCCGACTCCACGTCCTCCGCGACCGCCCGCACCGCCTCGGCGAACTCGTGTTTCCCGCCGAGACCGATGCTCACCTGGACCGGGGCGTCGGCGGGCGTGAGGTCGTCGGGGCCACGGACGGCGACGGTCCTGGGTGCGCGCACGTTCTCCAGTTCGCGCTGAAGGGTCGGCACCGCCCCGGAGTCGAGCACGCTGACGTAGACGGTGATGCGCGCTGCGCCGTAGTCGAACGCCCACTCGAAGAAGTCCTCGAGCGTCTGATACGCGCCCTGTTCGAGCAGGTCGCGTTCCGTGATGACGACGGCGATGTGACTGGGTGGGTCGGCCTCGTGTCTGCGGACGCGAGCGGAGAGGTAGCGGTCGTAAAGTCCCACTGACCCGGAATTGCCACCATCGAATAATAAACGTCACGCACCGCCATCGAACGGCGACCGACGCATCATCTGCGAATCACGACCGTCGCGCCCTGCGCGTTCGGGAAGATTAAGTGTTCGTCCCCGAAAATCCTCACCGTGACAATGAGCATTCGACGGGCAGCAGCGTTCGCAGGGGTGGGGACGCTCGCACTCGCCGCGTCGGTGCTGGTGGCAGGTGTGGCCGCGCTGTTCGCGGCAGTCGGTGCGCTGGCGCTCGTCGTGGACGGCGGGCCGGTGTTCGACCTCTTCGCACGTCCCAGCGACCGCCGTGAAGGACGGCTCCGCGGTCTTGCCGCGTTCGCGTTCGCCACCGCCGGTCTCGCCATGCTCGTCATGCTCGTCGGTCTTCCGACGCAGGTGCTGGTCGCCGCCGTCTGTCTGCTCGCCTACGGAAACCTCGTCGAGCAGGTGGCCCGGACCCGAAGCGATGCGGCCATCACCGCGACGGCGGGGTTCACGGTCGGCGGGTTTCTCGCCGCCGTCGCCGCCCAGGCCGTCGTGCTCGGCGTTTCGGGCGAGCCCATCGAACCGGTCGTGCCCGAACTCGTCTTCCTCTCAGCGAGCGGTGCGCTCTTGGCCGGTCTGCTCCGCTCGGTGCTGTTCGAGCGCGACGACCCCCTCGTGATGTTCTCGGTGGCGTTCCTCCTCTGGCTCTTCGCCGACCTGACGGTGACGGTGACGCCGACGGAAGTCGCGCTGGCTATCGCCATCACCGCCGGGTTCGGCTACCTCTCGTGGGCACTCGACACCGCGTCGGTCACCGGGATGCTCACGGGCGTACTCCTCGCGTTGCTCACCATCGTCCTCGGCGGCTACCCGTGGTTCGCCGTCCTCATATCGTTTTTCGCCCTCGGTGGGCTCTCGACGAAATTCCGCTACGAACAGAAACGGAAGAACGGCGTCGCGGAGGCCAACGAGGGTGCGCGCGGTGGCGGCAACGTCCTCGGCAACGCCGCAGTCGCACTGGTCGCGGTGCTGGCGTTCGCCGCCCGAACGCGCCTTCCCGTCGCTGGCGACGTGTTCCTGTTCGCGTTCGCCGGCAGCATCGCGACTGCTATGAGCGACACGCTCTCCAGCGAAATCGGCGGCGTCTTCGACCAACCACGACTCATCACGACGCTCGAACGCGTCGAACCCGGCACGGATGGGGGCGTCACATGGCAGGGCGAGGTGGCCGGAATCCTGGGTGCGAGCGTCGTCGCGCTCATCGCCGTGCTGTTGTTTGGGTCGGTCGGCCCGCTCGGTGGGGCCGTCATCGCGCTGGCGGGCGTCGGCGGCATGACGGTCGATAGCCTCCTCGGTGCGACCGTCGAGGGCGAACAACTCGGCAACCAGAGCGTGAACTTCCTCGCTACCTTCTCCGGGGCGCTCCTGGGTGCCGGTCTGGCACTGCTCGCCGGGATTCCGACGTGATTCGGCCAGCCACGGCCGACGACCTCTCACAGCTTCGCCACGTTCGGACGTGGCTCTCCGAACCGACACACGGCCTGCTCGAAGCCACCCTCTCAGGTTCCGGTTCCGGATTCGTCCTCGTCTCGACCGCCGACGGGCGGCCGGTCGGGTACGTGCTCACGACGCTCGGAGCGGATGCGTACGTCGCCGAACTCGTCGTCGAGCCGGCCTACCGCCGTGAGGGACGCGCGACTGGATTGTTACGGACTGCCCTCGCGGCGGCGTGCGAGCAGGGATGCGGGCGCGTGCGACTCACGATCCACGAGCAAAACGAGTCGGCGCGAGCGCTGTACGAATCGCTCGGTTTCGAGGTGTGGAAAACGGAACCGGATTACTACGCCGATGGCGGGACTGCGCTCGTGCTCGGACGAGAGTGTTAGCGAGTCCGTGTGGACGGACTCGCGTTCGAAACCGAATCAGAGACGGTCCGCGGTCAGGATACGAACCGTGGTCGGTTTCTTGACGAACTCCCCCTCGTCGCGGGCGACGATCTGTTCGACCGCCCGCTGGGACGCGACGTCGAGGATGCGCTGGTCGAGCGTTCCGTCGAACACGACGGCGTGGGGGACGGTGTCGGCGTTCTCGATGGCGTCGAACGTCTCGTCTGCGGGTGCTTCGGCGAGGATGCCGAAGTCGTCGTCCAGCAGTCGGACGAGTTCGGAATCGTCGTCGAGAACCGCTCGGGCGTGTCCTCGGAGGGTCTCCGGTTCGCGCTCTTCGAGTTCTCTTTCACCGTCGAATTCACGCGCCGTTCGGTCACCCGACTCGGCGTCAGCCGACGCCTCCGATTCGTGGTCCGGCGGTTCGGTCGCCGAATTCGATTCCGAAGACTCGTCGGTCCCCACCGCCGGGTTCTCCTCGGTTTCGTCGGCTATCGATTCGTCCACGTCGACGGACGGCTCTGCCGGACGCTCGGTGTCGGCAGTGTCTTCGGAATCCGTTTCGGGAGCGGGGCGTGCGCTTCCGTCAGTCGCGGCAGTGATTGCGGTATCCTCGCCTTCGAAGCGGTCGAAGGGGCGCTTCTCGCGCAGGGCGGACATCACTTCGTCGCGCGAGAGGTCTTCGACCGACCGCCCCGGCGGTGCGATGGCGACGTAGTCGATGTCCCCGACCTGTTCGAGTTCGCGGAGGATGAGGTCGCCGCCCCTGTCGGCGTCGAGAAACGCCGTCGTCGTGCGGTCCTGCGTGAGTTCGGCGACGGCGTCGGGGACGTTCGTTCCCTCCACCGCGATGGCGTTTTTCACGCCGTAGCGGAGCAGGGTCAACACGTCGGCCCGGCCTTCGACGACGATGATGGCGTTGCTGGCGGTGACGTTCGGTCCCGCCGGAAGGCCTTCGTACTCCGTGATGTCCTCGACGCGGATGCTCTGGCGAACCTCGTCCAGAATCTCCCGGCTGGTCATGACGCTCTCGTCGAACGACGACGAGAGCAGTTCTTTCGCGCGTTCGACGACCTCCCGGCGCTTGGCGGCCCGAACGTCTTCGATGTTTGCGACGCTGACGCTGGCACGACACGGGCCGACGCGCTCGATGGTTTCGAGCGACGCGGCCAGAATCGCCGTCTCGACCTTGTCGAGGCTGCTGGCGATGGTGACCGTGCCGAACGACTGTCCGCGCTTGCTCTCTACGTGAACGTCAATACGACCGACCTTCGAGGACTGCTGGAGGTCTCGCAGGTCGAGGTCGTCGCCGAGGAGCCCTTCGGTCTGGCCGAAAATGGCGCCGACGACGTCACTCCGTTCTACCACCCCGTCGGCGGTGATGTCTGCGTGAATGAGGTATTTCGCTGTATCGTCCATGAGTGATGAACTGCCCCTGTGCAGGGCGTGATTGTGATGTGTCCATGCGCGTTGTCATGGATACGTGCGTTCTTGGCACTCGAATACCCAAATACCTGTCGTCACTGGCACTCTCTCGCCCGAATCTGGTGTGGATTATTACATTAAAATAAATCAGAACGTGAACGGACCGACCTCGCTTCGCCGCTCGGCGTCTCACTCGCTTTTTCGCTTCGACCGTCTCCGACCGACGGTGTGAATTCACCGATCGAACGGGGTTTTGAAGACGAATTTTCTTCGAAGGCCTGTATTGAGCACGATTAGTAACTCTTATCACGTCGTGGTAGTGAACGTTCGGACGATGAGAGACGTATCGACACGAATCGGCTGGATGGTCGTTTTCGCGGTGCTCGTCGCGCTGACGATTCCGTGGTTCCTCTGGGGAGACGGACGGGTCGCGTACGGTCTCCCGCTGTGGCTCTGGTGGCACGTCGGCTGGATGGTGCTCGTGGCACTCGTCTTCAGAGCGTTCGCCAACCGCGCGTGGGGGCTCGGTATCGAGGAGGGAGCATGAGTCAGACCGGCCTGCAGTTGGGCATCGTCGGTGGCTACCTCGTCCTCACGTTGCTCGTCGGCCTGGTGGCGTATCGGCTCACCGACCGAACTGCCGAAGATTACTACCTCGCCAGCCGAACCCTCGGCACCGTCGTTTTGCTGTTCACGACGTTTGCGACGCTGCTCTCGGCGTTCACGTTCTTCGGCGGGCCGAACCTCGCCTACGGTGCCGGGCCGGAGTGGATTCTCGTGATGGGGCTGATGGACGGCGTCCTCTTTGCCATCCTGTGGTACGTCGTCGGCTACAAACAGTGGCTCCTCGGACGCGAGCACGGCTACGTCACGCTCGGCGAGATGCTCGGCGACCGATTCGGGTCGCCCCTGCTCCGTGGCCTGGTCGCCGTAATCAGCCTGTTCTGGCTCTTTCCCTACGTCATGCTCCAGCAGGTCGGGGCCGGAACCGCACTGGAAGCGCTCACCGGCGGCGAACTCTCGTACGCCGCCGGTGCGGGCATCATTACGGTCTTCATGATTGCCTACGTCGTCCTTGCGGGGATGCGCGGTATCGCGTGGACCGACACCCTGCAGGGTGCGTTCATGCTCGTGATGGTCTGGGCCGCCGTGCTCTGGGTGCTCGCCGAACTGGGTGGGATGGGTGCCGCAACCGCGAGACTCGCCGAGTCGAATCCGGAGTTCCTCTCGCTCGGCGGCGGAGTGTACTCCCCGCAGTGGATGCTCTCGCAGGCCATCGGCATCGCCTTCGGCGTGGCGATGTTCCCGCAGGTCAACCAGCGATTCTTCGTCGCCGGGTCGAAGAAAGTGCTCAAGCGAACGTTCTCGCTCTGGCCGATTATGGTCGTCCTCCTCTTCGTCCCGGCATTCATGCTCGGTGCCTGGGCGCGCGGGCTTCCCATCGACGCCGAAGGCCAGAACGTTCTCTCCATCCTCCTCGCGGAGTACGCCCCGGCGTGGTTCGCCGCGCTGGTCATTGCAGGCGCGATGGCCGCGATGATGTCCTCCTCGGACTCGATGCTCCTCTCGGGGTCGTCGTATTTCACCCGCGACCTCTATCGCCCGTTCGTCAATCCGAACGCGAGTGACAGTTGGGAGGACACCCTCGGACGAATCGGCGTCGCCGTCTTCGCACTCGCCGCGTTCGTCGCCAGCCTCTACACGCCCGGAACCATCGTCCAAATCGGCTCGACCGCCTTCGGCGGGTTCGCACAACTCGCGCTCCCGGTCATCGTCGCACTCTACTGGTCGCGGGTGACGCGAGCCGGGATGTACGTCGGTATCGTCGGCAGTCAGGGGTTCTACCTCTTCAACGTCTTCGCCGTCGAGAACCTCTTCGCCATCGAGAACGCGGCCGCATTGTACGGCGGCTGGCTCCCCATGGTCGTCGGGATGGTCGTCGGACTGGTGCTGACGGTCTCGGTTTCGGCTCTGACCTCCCCCGCGCCGAACGAACGGGCGAACCTCTACTTCGACCTCCAGGCCGACTGACCGCGTTTCACTGCCTCGCGGTGTTTCCCTAGTGAGAACTTTTCACTGTTCGCGTCGTGCTTCGACGCGTCCGTCCGTCACCGCCAGGGAGAATCCCGCGTCTCTGAGCCAGTCGCGGGCCACGCCATCGCCGTGCACCAGCACCTCCGCGAGGTCGGACGCTTCGTCTACGTCCGTCGCCAGTCGGTGTGAGTCCACTTCCGCGACGGCGGCACCTACGTCCCCCGCGATGCGAAGGTGGTCGAGATACGACGTGCCGTGATAATCGACGCGAAACTCGGGATGGCGCGCGACGAGAGCGTTCGTCCCGCCACTCCGACCTGGCGCGAGCACCACGTCGCCCGTCGCAGAGAAGAGTCGTTCGAGCGAGTGCGGCGTCGCCAGCGCGAGGTCGGCCATCACGATTGCGGTGGTGCCCTCCTCGGCCAGCAGTGCGTTCACGGCGGGCGTCAGCGGTCGTGAGTCGACTATCTGAGGCGCGTACACGTCGATTCGACGGGTGGTGAGCAGCGTGGGGTCGCGGCCGGTTGCCCGAATCGAGGACAGAACGTCGTCGAGCATCGCGCGGGCGAACTCGCGGCGTTCGTCGCGCGCGAGCACGTCGGCGAGTCGCGTCTTCGGTTCGTCTGCCGCGAACGGCACCACCACCTGCATAGACGGGGCTACTCGGTTGGTGCGTTAAGGCGTTGCGAAAATAGCGTCGAAACGACAGCTAGCGAATCGCCGAATCAGCGCAGTCGGTAGTTGTTCTGTTGTTGGGAGCGATACCATTGACATCCTCCCCGCGGTAAACGGCGAGGATTCCTCGAAGAGGATATTAAGGTTGCGCGTTTCCTCGGGAGCGAAGTACGCTTTCGCGTCCTCCCTCACCGGTTGCCGTCCAATTATGACCGAGGACGTGCGTTCCAGCGCGTAGAGCCGTGTCAAAGCGGCCTTCCCACCGATGTGCAACCGGCGTATCAACCGGGAATATAGCATTCCCGTCCACGGTAGGATATTCAGTCTACTGGGTACCACCAGCAGCGTCAGACGACCAGTTGGCCCGGACGTGGTGGACTGGGCATCGACTTTGTTACTACGTTCGAAATCAGTACGAAGTACTGGAACTGCCCAAGGCAGTGGTTCGAAA
Organism: Haladaptatus ordinarius; assembly: GCF_054177595.1. Taxonomy (NCBI): domain Archaea; kingdom Methanobacteriati; phylum Methanobacteriota; class Halobacteria; order Halobacteriales; family Haladaptataceae; genus Haladaptatus; species Haladaptatus ordinarius. The sequence goes on from NZ_JBPEHH010000003.1 coordinate 29,554, forward strand.
CGAGGGAACGTCGGTAGTATAGATACGGCAGAAAAACGCATAACGTTACCGCTCGTGGAATATCCGGCCTTGCTATCGTCGGCAGTTGTCGAATACTTTGTCGGATTCATCCCCGCCCAAAAGGGCGAGGCTTTCTCCTCGAATTCACGTAAAAACGACTCATACCGCCGATAGCACTGGCGACGTCGCTATTCTCCCCTCGGCGCGAACTAGACGGCGGTAAGAGGAGAAACGTCTCCCGGCAGTGTCGACTACTGTTCTTCCCGGCAGTCCGGACAGACTCCATCTTCGAGGTAGACTGCCAGTACCTCCTCACCGCACTCGGTGCACTCCTCTAACACCTGTTCGGGGTCGTCGTCCTTGGTAGCCATACCGTGTAGTTTCAACATGCGCCTTGCATAACAATGTATCTTATACGGGATGATAGAACGAGGGTTACGTTCGGGTGTGCTCCGTCGACAACTTCACGAGCGCATCTCCGCAGAACGGCTAACGTCCTGCGCGTCGCAGGAGAGGTATGTCACTCACACTGGCGCGACGCGCCGACCTCTGGGGTGACCGGCCTGCAGTCGTAGACGGGGACGAGACGCTTTCGTACGACGACCTCGCCCGACGTGTTGAGGTCGCGGCGGGTAGACTCGCGACGCTGGGCGTCGAGGAAGGTGACCCCGTGGTCGTCGTCTCTCGAAACCGCATCGAAGTGCTCGTCACGTTGTTCGCCGTCTGGCGAGTCGGCGGGGTGTTCGCGCCGGTCTCACACCGCCTGACGCCCGCGACGATTTCACGCCCGGTGAACCGAATCGACCCTGACCTCGTCGTGTTCGAATCGGCCCAGCGGGACCTCGTTCGCTCGTTCGGGGAGACCCGCTCGTTCGAGGAGCTAGAACACGTCACTCCCGCGGAACACGAACCGGTCGAGAGAGCGCGAACCGACGACTGTCTCCTCGTTCACACCGACGGCGGAACGCGGGTCGTTCGCTTTTCGGTCCGGGCTATCGAGCGCAACTGCACCACCGCCGTCTCGGGGTGGGGGCTCGGCAGGAACGACTGCACGCTCACCCTCCTGCCGCTGGCGCTTTCCGACTGTCTCCTTCGATTCGTCCTGCCGCTTCTTACGGTCGGCGGGCGCGTCGTCCTCCAGCGCGCGTTCGATTCGGACCGCACGCTTTCCGCTCTCGACCGTCACGGAGTGACCTGTCTCGCTGCGGGGCCGACCGAGTTCCGCGAGGTGGCCGACGCCGACGGCCGAACAGACTCCTCGTCGTTCGATTCGCTGGACTCGCTCGACTGGCTGGCGACGCACGCACGCGTCCCGCCCGACGTGCGCGAGACGTTTCCGATTCCCGTCGTCCGCGTCTACGGTCGACCCGAAACCGGGCCGAACGTCCTCCGCGGAACGCCGGGTGACGAGCGCGTCGGCAGACCGTTTCCCGACTGTGACGTTCGAATCGAGGACGAGACGGGTGAACTCTCCGTCCGAGGCCCGCACACCGCGAGTGGCTACCTCGGCGGCGATGCGTTCGGCGAGTGGGTTTCGACCGGCGACCTGTTCCGACGGGATGCGGGCGGCTACGTCTTCGTCGGGCGGGCGGACGAACCGTTCGAGAGCGAGGGCGAACGAGTCCATCCGGACGCCGTCGAGACCGTCCTCGAATCGCATCCCGCGGTCCGGGCCGCGGGCGTCATCGAGACTGCCACAGAAACCGGTGGGACCGCACCGAAGGCGGTGGTCGTCGGCGACGTTTCGCCCGGCGAACTCCGGGAGTTCGCGGAGGAACGACTCACCGCCTCCGAGGTGCCGCGGGCGGTCGAACTGGTCGGCTCGCTCCCTCGGCGCGGGACGGGGGAACTCGACCGAGGGACGCTCCGCAAACGGTTCGGGGCGGGGTGAGCATCGAGCGGTCACCGACCGCCACGCAGACGACGTAATCACCCCGTATGAACCGTTCAGAATCCATCCCGTACGAACAGTTCAGAATTTCGAGACGGTTCTCAGACTGGAACGGTGCAGTCTTCGTCGTGGTCGGTCCTCGTCCTTCGGGGCCAGCGACTCCGGGTGACGGGACACGGGCGAAATTCCCGGTAGCGAAACTCACTTGTCGGTTCCGGTCGCTAGTGGCGTGTAATGAGTCGACTTCGGATCGCATTTTTGAACGCCGCGCACGGGGACGAGAACACGCGGCGGAACTTCCGACGGGAACTCGACGCGGATCTCGCCGAGTTCGACGTGACCGAGGGTCACCTTCCAGACCACTTCAAGTTCGACGCCGCCGTCGTCTCCGGGTCGCGGTCGTCGGTCTACTGGGACGAGGCGTGGATACCGCCGCTCAAAGAGTGGCTCGAAGTAGCGGCCGAGAATGGGATGCCGATGCTCGGCATCTGCTACGGGCACCAGTTGTTAGCGGACGTCCTCGGCGGAGACGTCCGCGACATGGGCGAGTACGAAATCGGCTATCGGGAGGTCGAACACGTCGGCGGTTCGCCGCTGTTCGAGGGAATCGACCGCCGATTCGTCGCGTTCACGACCCACTCCGACGAAGTCACCGAACTCCCGCCCGGTGCAGAGTCGCTCGCGGAAAACGACTACTCGAACCACGCGTTTCGAAAGGGGGACGTGTTCGGCGTGCAGTTCCACCCCGAGTACGACATGGAGACGGCCGAGGAGGTCACGCGCGGCAAAGACCTCCCCGAAGCGCGGCTCCAACGGGTACTGGACGGCATCAACGAGGAGAACTACGCCGCGGCGTCCGAGGCCAAACTCGTCTTCGAGAATTTCACCGACTACGTCCGTACCGTGCAAAAAAATGGCCGTAGAGTGACCTATTCCAGCGATAAGGATATAAATGACCTGAATAGTTAGCCACCAGAGTCACCCCTCTCCCAGACGTGGTGATAGTCCATGGCAAATCGGACGACTGAGGACGGGGCGAGCGACGACGAGGCCCCGTCACAATCGACCACGACCCCGAGTGGCCCGAACCCGAACATGCCGCCGCTGTCTCAGGACGCCCTGTTCGACGCGCTCGCATCTCGCCGGAGTCGGTACATCCTCCACCACCTGCGGTGTGAAGAGACGCCCGTGACGTTTGCAGACCTCGTGGACACCGTCGCCGCGTGGGAGACGAACAAATCTATCGACCTCGTCTCCAACGAGCACCGCCACAACGTCTCGATGTCGCTGAAACACACACAACTGCCGAAGCTCGAGATGGCCGGACTCGTCCAGTACGACGACGACCGGGAACTCGTAGACCAGGGCGTTCACGCCGAGCAGGCCGACGCCTACCTCGACATCGCGGTGGAGCGCGACGACGCGGTACCGACGGACGACTGAGTGATATTTTGCGGCCCGTGACGCCGGTTCGATAGAGCGTGTTCCGGCGAGCGCGTCGTCTCACCGACGCCGAGCCGCGACGATCTCGAAGCCAGCGACCCCTCGTTCGCTCTCGGAGTAGGAGAGCTTTTTAGCTTCCTCTCCGGAGAGTTTCCCATGCTCGATTACGTGGAACTCGAAGCCGACCTCGGACAGGAAGAGCGGATGGTTCGGGACACCGCCCGCGAGTTCGTGGACGAACACGTCAGACCCGACATCGGCGACCACTTCGAGGCCGGGACGTTTCCGGAAGAGATAATCCCGGAGATGGGAGAACTCGGCTTCTACGCGCCGAACCTGGACGGATACGGCCTACCGAACCTGAGCGAGACGGCCTACGGGCTGTTGATGCAGGAACTCGAAGCCTGTGACTCCGGACTGCGCTCGATGGCGAGCGTGCAGGGAGCGCTCGTGATGTACCCCATCCACGCCTACGGGTCCGAAGAACAGAAAGAACGCTGGCTTCCCGACCTCGGGGAGGGAAAGGCGGTCGGCTGTTTCGGGCTGACCGAACCCGAACACGGGTCGAACCCGTCGGGGATGGAGACCACCGCGGAGAAGGAAGGCGACGAGTACGTCCTCAACGGGTCGAAGACGTGGATAACCAACTCGCCCATCGCGGACGTGGCAGTCGTCTGGGCGCGCGACCGCTCCGCCGAGGACGACCCGGTTCGTGGCTTCCTCGTCGAGACCGACCGCGACGGCGTGACGACGAACGAGATAGACGAGAAGCTCTCGCTCCGCGCGTCCATCACGGGCGAGATCGGCCTCCAGAACGTGACGATTCCGGAGGAGAACGTCCTGCCGGGCGTCGAAGGGATGAAAGGCCCGCTCTCCTGTCTCACGCAGGCCCGGTACGGCATCGCGTGGGGCGCGGTCGGCGCGGCCCGCGACTGCTTCGAGACGGCTCGACAGTACGCGACCGACCGTGAGCAGTTCGGCGGCCCCATCGCCCGATTCCAACTTCAACAGGACAAGCTGGCGGAGATGGCGACCCAGATAACCACGTCCCAACTGCTCGCCTACCGCCTCGCGGACCTGAAAGAGCGCGGCGACCTGCGCCCCCAGCACGTCTCGATGGCGAAACGCAACAACGTCCGGATGGCCCGCGACCAGGCCCGCGTCGCCCGCGAGATGCTCGGCGGCAACGGCATCACGACGGACTACCCGCCGATGCGCCACATGGCGAACATGGAGACGGTGTACACCTACGAGGGTACCCACGACATCCACACGCTGGTTCTCGGGCAGGATCTCACTGGCATCGCCGCCTTCGAATAGGCGGTACTGTCGAAGAACGTAGAGCCGTCCGAACTACCGCCAACCACGATTTTATACCGTCTCCGAGCAACTGGCGAACATGAACGGGACGGGCGAAGTCGAGGCGATTCACGTTGCGTCCGAGTCGGCGGCGGAAACGGAAGCGGTCGAGGCGGTCGAAGCGGTGGCGGGAGCGGGCCTGCGCGGCGACCGCCACTTCGACCCCGACTCGTCGGGCGACGACATCACCCTCATCGAGGCGGAGGCGCTCTCCGCCATCGAACGGGAGGCGGGCATCTCGCTCGAACCGGGGGCCCACCGCCGGAACGTGACGACCCGCGACGTCGCGCTGAACCACCTCGTCGGCGAGCGATTTCGCGTGGGTGGAGTGGTGTGTGAGGGCGTCGAACTCTGTGAACCGTGTTCGCATTTGGAGTCGCTCACGCAGGAGGGGACGCTTTCCGCACTGGTTCACAGGGGCGGGCTTCGGGCCGTCGTCGTCGAAGACGGAGCGCTACGGGTCGGAGATTCGGTCGAATCGCTGTGACCTGCCGAAAGAATCGGCCTCTCCGCCGGGGTTTCACACCGCGCTGTCTTCTCAGTTCGAAGGAAGCCATCACGCCCACGACTGCTGTGCTGACGGGGGCGTCTCGACGCGAGCACGCACCGATTGCCAGTCGCTAGCACGGAACTGTTAAGCGACTGGTGTGTATATAGTTCACGTATGCAGCATCCCTTCTACATCCTCGGTAAACTCACCCGGGGAGTGAGCGCAGCTAAGGTCCTCCTCGCCGTCGGTCTCGTGCTTTTTTTCCTCCTCGCTCTCCCGTTTCTCGACCCGGTGGCGGTTGCGGGCGTCCTCCTGCTCGTGCTCGCGGCAGTCACGGTAAACAGTGCGGTGGAGATCGTCGGCCCGTACGAGAAACGGGCGCTGACGGTGTTCGGCGAGTACCGCGGACTGCTCGACCCCGGTATCCACTTCATCCCGCCGTTCGTCAGCGCCACCCACCGATTCGACGTTCGGACGCGCGTCCTCGACGTGCCACGACAGGAGGCCATCACGGAGGACAACTCGCCCGTGACCGCAGACGCCGTGCTCTACGTTCGGGTGATGGACGCAGAGCGCGCGTTCCTCGGCGTCGACGACTACGAGAAGGCGGTCAGAAATCTCGGCCAGACGACGCTTCGGGCGGTCATCGGCGACATGCAGTTGGACGAGACGCTCAGTCGCCGAGACGAGATCAACACCCGCCTCCAGAAAGAAATCGACGCACCGACCAACGAGTGGGGGATTCGCGTCGAGAGCGTCGAGGTACAGGAAGTGCTCCCGAGTCCGCCCGTCGTACAATCGATGGAGCGCCAGACCAGTGCCGAGCGCCGACGCCGTGCCATGATTCTCGAAGCGCAGGGAGAACGCCGGAGCGCCGTCGAGAAGGCCGAAGGCGAGAAGGCGTCGAACGTCATCCGCGCACAGGGTACAAAACAGAGCCAGATTCTCGAAGCACAGGGTGACGCGGTTTCGACCGTCCTCCGGGCGAAATCCGCCGAATCGATGGGCGAACGCGCTATCGTTGACCGAGGGATGGAGTCGCTACAGCGAATCGGCACGAGCGACTCGACGACGTTCGTCTTGCCACAGGAACTCACCTCGCTCTTCGGGCGCTTCGGGAAACACCTCACGGGAAGCGACGTTCGCGGCGACGGGGCGATGCTCGAACCGAACGAGTTCGACCCGGAGACGAGGGCACTGCTCGGACTGGACGACATCGAGGAGACGCTGGCGGAGTTCGACAGCGATGTGGCAGACGACGCGCGAGAACTCCGCGAGGAGAGCGAGCGCGAAGGTGAACGCGAGTCGGCCGAGAAGTCACAGTGATCCGGTGAAGCCGAAAATCAGGGACGAAAGTCGACTCGGCGTCAGCCGAGGAAGAAGACGCGAACGAGGGTGAGGAGACCGACGAGCGAGTACGCGACCATCATCGTCTGGATGGTGCGTCTCTCGGGGACGCGACTGTTGAGGAACGCACCCATCTGTCCGCCGGCTGTGCAGGCCAGTCCGGCGATGAGGCCGAACCCGAACGGGACGGTGAAGTGGTGGCCGCTGAGCGACGCCGGGGCGTAATGCAACAAGAAGAGGTTCGTCACGAGCGCGGAGACGATGGTGCCGTGGAGGACGAGCGCACTCGTCCCGGTCGAGAGGCGAATAGGGATGCGCTTGCGAACGGTGAGGAGCGTCTGTGAGAGTTCGCCGATAGCGATGCCGACGAGGCCAGCCATCGCACCCCCGATTCCCGCGATGATCTTGTCGAAGCGGTCGAAGGGCGTCACGGCGGGTGTGCCACCGTCGGAGCGAAGCTCCGACGTCCCTCGCGTCTCGTCGAGACGCTCACCACCGTCGGAGCGGAGTTCTGACGAATCGCTCGGGAGCAACTTCTCGAAGGGTGTGCCGGCGACCCAGTCCGAGACCGACGAACCGTGACGGTGGGCCTGAAAGAGGACGGCCGAAAGCACGAGCAACATCCCGCCGAACAGCACCTTGAGCGCGGACGAGGGGACGAAATACGACACCGTTCGGGCGACGACCGCCACCGGGACGCTGATCACGAGGATGGTTTTGGCGATGTTCCAATCGACCTGCCCGCGGTACCAGTAGGCCGTGACGCTGCTCGTGTAGCCGAACAGTTCGACGAACAGCGCAAGCCCAATCGCACCCTGGAGCGCGAGGTCCGGGAACGCCGGAACGATCTCGGGGTAGACGAACAGGAAGGCGGGCGTGAACAACACCGCCGCCTCCATCGCGAAGGTGTTGACGGTCGTGGCGATGAGGAACGTCATCAGGACGAAGGTGACGAGACCGACCGTCGAGAATCCGAGCGGCAGGGCCATCTCAGATGACCCCCTCGTTCGGCAGCGACGTGCGCCCGGTCTGATTCGAAGAACGGTTCGACGCGTTCGCTCGCAGTCGCTCTGAGTACATCGGTGTCCGGGCTAACCGGAAACTGCCTGAAAAGGTTTGATATTCGACCAAAGTGTGGAAAACGATGATGCAATACCGGTCGGGCGGCTCAGGCGGCCACGCCCTGACCCGCTTTGACGTCGACCTGGGTTCCATCGACGAACAGGCGAACGGTCACCGGGCCACTCGCCGAGACGGCAAAGAACGTCTCCGCCCCGCCGGCGACGGTTCCGGAGCCGGTTTCGCTGCCACCAGCTACGTCCCAGGTGAAGTCGATGGGGTTGGTGTTCGCGGGGTTCTCGTTACGCACGCGGAACTGCCCGTTCGTCCCTTGCATGTAAGTCAGGCGAAGTTTCTGGGGGTCGCCGTCCCCGCCAGGCTGTTGGTTTTCGCCGTCGATTTCGGCCTGGCCTTCACCGCCCACGTCCGCGTCGGCGGGCTGGTTGTTCACCACGATGTCGAAGTTGTTGCTGCGCGAGCCGCTCCAGCCGGTGCGGTTCCACTGCGGGTTGGCCGGGCCGTTGAGCGTCACGAGTAGGGGTGGTAGCCTCACCCGATAGCGCCCGTTTTATGTCTACTGATTTTAGTTTCATATATAATCATGTATAGTTGATATTTGGTGTGTTCGATGTCTGATTGTTTAAATTTTTTGTGCGACATACTGGCGTGGCTACCGTCCAGGGCTACCGAGATAGGTGAAAGCTGTCCGATAGGACGTGTGTGAATATGCTCGCTGTCGGCGAACGGTTACCTGTGAATCCAGACGGAGGCGACACCAATGACAACCATCATCTTCCGGAAAAGACGGTCCTCACCGTCGTACTGTCGTTGCTCATCTTATTGACCATCTGGTATACGTTCGTCGTTCACCGACGGACGGCGACCGGGCCGGTTTCGGCAACCAGTTCGACCCACCGGTCATTTCGAGGGGTGAGACGTTCGTGACGACCAGTATCGAGCCCACGACGACGTCGGCCGGTCCGACCGTAAGGCCCGGCACACCGCCTGCGACGTCCGACCCTGCACCCACGGCGACGACCACTATCGGAGAGACGACGACGGTGAAACGAGACACTCGCCCGAGACCGACGATAGTCATCGACGGCACGGGGAACGCGACGGTCGAATCGCTCGACGCTCCGTTCTGAACCGTCGTGGTGTCGCTCTTTTTGCTGTTCGCGCGGCCAGGCTGAAACGACAGTTCGTCAGCGTGTCGAAAACGGACCGTCCGAGGCCCCGAGTCAGAACTCGTCCAGTTCGGGTTCGACGCCACCTTCGGGTTCGACACCCATGTTCACCTCGAACTCCCCTCGCAAGTCGTGGATGCGGTCGCGGATGTCGGCGGCGAGTTCGAATTCGAGGTTGCTGGCGGCTTCTTGCATCCGGTCTTCGAGTTCGGCGATGTACCGGGCGGCCTCCTCGTCGGTCTCGGGTGCGGTTCCGGTGACGCTGCTCGTGTCGGTCTTGCTGCCCGGCAGGTTGGCTTCAGAGACCTCCTTGTCGATGGTTCTGGGTTCGAAACCGTGTTCCTCGTTGAACTCCCGCTGGATGCGTCGCCTGCGCTGGGTCTCGTCGATGGCCGATTCCATCGCGTCGGTCACTTCGTCGGCGTAGAGGACGACCTCACCGTTGACGTTCCGGGCCGCGCGTCCCATCGTCTGGACGAGCGCGGTCTCAGAGCGCAGGAATCCCTGCTGGTCGGCGTCGAGGATGGCGACCAGCGACACCTCGGGGATGTCCAGCCCTTCGCGGAGCAGGTTGATGCCGACCAGCACGTCGAACTCGCCGAGACGGAGACCTCGAACCAGTTCGTGACGTTCGAGCGTGTCCGTCTCGTCGTGCATGTACTCGACGGCGACCCCCGCCTCTTCTAGGTACTCGGTGAGGTCTTCGGCCATCCGCTTCGTTAGCGTCGTCACCAGCACGCGCTCGTCGTTCTCGACCCGAGCATCGATGCGTGCCATCAGGTCGTCTATCTGGCCGGACGCGTCGCTGACTTCGACCTTGGGGTCGACGAGGTGTGTCGGACGAACGATCTGTTCGACCACCTGTTCGCTCTCTTCTCGTTCGTAATCGGCGGGCGTCGCGGAGACGTACAGCGTCTTCTCCGTCTTCTCCTCGAACTCCTCGAAGGTGAGCGGGCGGTTGTCGTAGGCCGTGGGCAGGCGAAAACCGTTCTTCACGAGCGAATCCTTGCGCGACTTGTCGCCCGCGAACTGCCCGCGAATCTGGGGGACCGTCTGGTGGGACTCGTCGATGACACAGAGGAAATCGTCGGGGAAGTAATCGAGCAAGGTGTAGGGTGCGTCTCCCACGTCGCGGTTCGAGAGGTAGACCGAGTAGTTCTCGATACCCGAGCAGTAGCCCGCCTCCTTCATCATCTCCAGGTCGAAGGTGGTGCGCTCTTCGATGCGCTGGGCAGCCACGAGGTCGCCGTTACGTTCGAAGTAGCGGATGCGGTCTTCGAGGTCGGATTCGATCTCCGCGATAGCTTGCTCCATTGTCTGTTCCGGAATCGAGTAGTGCTCGGCCGGGTGGACGAGCACGGCGGGTTCCTGGGATTTGACCTCGCCTTCGAGGGGGTCTATCTTCACCATGCGGTCTATCTCGTCGCCCCACAACTCGACGCGCACCGCGTAGCGACCGTACATCGGGAAGATTTCGACGGTATCGCCCCGGACGCGGAAGGTACCCTGCGTGAAGTCCACGTCGTTTCGCTCGTAGTTTAGGTCGACGAGGTGGGCGAGCAGTTCGTCGCGCCCGATGTCCTGACCGACTTCGAGGCGGAGACTCATCTCCTCGTAGTTTCGCGGGTCACCCAGTCCGTAGATGGCCGACACGGAGGCCACGACGATGACGTCGTCGCGGGTCAAAAGCGAGCGCGTAGCGGAGTGGCGCAGGCGGTCGATTTCGTCGTTGATGGAGGCGTCCTTGTCGATGTACGTGTCGGTCTGCTCGACGTAGGCCTCTGGCTGGTAGTAGTCGTAGTAAGAGACGAAGTACTCGACGGCGTTGTCCGGAAAGAGGTTGCGGAACTCCTCGTACAACTGCGCCGCCAGCGTCTTGTTGTGTGCGATGACGAGCGTCGGTTTCTGTATCTCCTCAACCACCCACGAGACGGTGTTGGTCTTCCCCGACCCCGTGACGCCCAGCAAGGTCTGTTTGTCCATTCCCTCGTTGTACCCCGCCGCCAACTGCTCGATGGCTTCGGGTTGGTCGCCCGCCGGGTCGAACGGGGCGTCCACCCGGAACTCGGTTTCGGCGTCCGGGTCGTCCGGCCTGAGTGGGCCTGACTGGGTATCACTCATGGTATCCCCGATAGGGATTCGAGCTACTTGAGACGGTCGTTTGCCCGACCAGTACGCTTCTATCGACTAGCGACGTACACCCGGTATGTCACGCACTGCCATCGTCGCCGGCGTCGGACCGGGTCTCGGCACGTCGCTGGCCCGGAAGTTCGCCGCTGAAGGCTGTTCGGTCGGTCTGTTCGCCCGGTCTCGTGGGTACGTCGAATCGCTCGCAGACGAACTGCCGACACCTGCCGTCGCCGCCGAAGTAGACATCACCGACCCCGAGTGGGTCGCGCGAGGGTTCGAGCGCGTTCGAGACGAACTCGGCCCCGTCGAGATACTGGTCAACCACGCGAGCGGCGCGCCCTGGCACGGACTCCAGGACTGCTCTGCGGACGAGTTCGAGCAGGCGTGGCGCGTCGCGGCGTACGGTGGATTCCTCTGCTCGAAGGAAGCCCTCGCGGACATGCGAGACGACGGCGGCACGATACTGTTCACCGGGGCGACCTCGGCGATTCGCGGTCGCGGGGGAGCGGTCGGATTCAGCAGCGCGAAGTTCGCGGTTCGAGGCCTGGCCGAGTCGATGGCCCGAGAACTCGGCCCGGAGGGAATCCACGTCGCCCACGTCGTCATCGACGGCGGGATTCTCCCGCCCGACACGGACGTCGATTCGCCGGAGGAGTACCTCGACCCGGAGGCCATCGCCGAATCCTACTGGCATCTAGTGGAACAGGACCGGAGCGCGTGGACGCTCGAACTCGACCTGCGCCCGCACGTCGAGGAGTTCTGAGTCGATGACGGAGTAGACAACCGTGATTATGGGAGGGTGGTGAGACGGTGGCCAGAGACGGACCACTCGCATCGTCCCAGAAAGCCCCCGCTTGCTCGCGGTCGCTCAGCGACATCTCAGCGCAACCCGCACGCCGAGAGTGGTCACTGAGTCGACTACAACGAGCGCGAGCGAGCGGCCCCTTTCATTCCCACCCGTCGTGGTTTCACCGATTCGCTATCGAGCGGGGAACAGTCTCGTCGCAGGGCGAACGTTTTTATCAGATACTTGAACCAGACACACTACCCAGCCAAGTGAACGAGAGGGACAAAAACAGCAGTTAAAACGCCTCAGTCGTCCAGTCGAGCCAGTACCGCATCCGGGTCGTAGCGCAGGGACAGTGACCGCGACCGCCCACGCCCTTCGACGTTGGTGTACGTGGCGTCGATGATGCCGAGCTGGTCGAGCTTGTTGATAATCTCCGAGTAGCGTGTGTACCCCAGGTCGGTCTGGTCGTGGAAGGCCTCGTACACGTCGCCCGCCTGTTCACCGTCGTGTTCGGCGATGACCCGGACGAGCGCGACCTCGTTGTCAGAAAGCGCGTGCAAACTGTGACTGAGGTGGACGAACTTCGACTTCTCATAGGCGTCCTCCACGTCCTGGAGACTCACGGTTCGGCTGGCGCGCATCTCCGCGTTGAGACCCGCCCGACGGAGCAGGTCGATGCCGACGCGGAGGTCGCCGCTCTCGGCGGTGAGTTCGGCCACGCGGTCGAGCACCTCCGTGCCGATGACGCCCTCGTGGAAGCCGCGCTTGACGCGCTCGCCGAGGATGTCGAAGATTTCGGTGCGGTCGTACACCGGAAAGTAGACGTCCTCGGGCCGGAAGACGCTCTGGACGCGGGTGTCGAGTTCCTCGATGACGTCGAGATTGAGGTCGGAGGAGACGACGATGACGCCGATCTTCGCCCCGCTGTGGGCCTCGTGAGCCCGGAGGAGCGAGTAGAGGGTGTCTGAAGCCTCACCCTCGTAGAACAGGTAGTTTACGTCGTCGAGCGCGACCACGAGCACTTCGTCGTCGTCGACAAGTTTGTCCGTAATCTGGCGGAACAGTTTCTTGAACGAGATGCCGCTGGAGGGTGGTTCGTACTCGAAGATGCCCTCGAAGATACGGGAGAAGATAGCGTAGCGCGTCGAATCGACCTGGCAGTTGACGCGCACGGTTCGCACGTCGGTCTGTGCCGATAGTTCGTCGAACAGCTTCTGGACGGCAGTCGTCTTGCCAGTCCCGGGTGGGCCGCGTGCCATGACGTTGAGGGGGCGCGAGCCGCGAACTGCCGGGCGGAGCGCGTACTGCAGGCTTTGCATCTGGGACGTGCGGTGTTCGAACGTCTCCGGCACGTAGTCGATTTCGAAGACGTGTTCCTCGCGGAACACCGACTCGTCCCACGACAACATCCCCTCGTCGGGGTCGTCAGCCATCACTTTCACCACGCTTCCCGAGATACTTAATCCTTCGCCAGAGACAAAGAAGACGGCGAATTAGCGGCGTCGGCTATCGCTGCTGTATCGCACCCTGGATGTCGTTTCGGTCCATCGACATACCGTGTTTCTCCTGTGCGTGCTCCTGGACCATGTCGATGACTTCGTTCTCGTCGTTCGCCCGAATCATGAACTCACAATCCTGTTGTGTGCATTCGAACTGGTGTGCCATAGTGTTCCTCCCCCCACGCTGGGGTAGCAGTGCTGACGACACCTTCGTAGGTAACGTTTCTGGCTACGCGAGCGAGCCAGTCGACCCATTACGGCACGACGTCCGGCCGATTTCGTGGAAATCGGTACCGAAACACCCCGTGTGAACCGTCTCTAGTCGAACTTCTCCAGCAGTCGTTCGTAGAACCCGCTGTCGCCCGTGTCGGCCAACTTCTCGACGATGAGTTCGGGCGTCGAGCGCGCGAGGTGGTCTTTCACCGGCGACCGTTCGACGACTAGCTCCCCGTCGACCAACCCCTTCGCTTCGATGCCGTCCACCGCGACGTCGGAGTCCGCCACGTCTCGAATCTCGTCGGCGAGGTGCGAGACGAATACCCCGGTCACGTCGCGTTCACCCAGCGCTTCTAGGATGCCGGCGATGATTTTCGCGCTCGCGCCGGGTTCGGTGATGCTTTCGAGTTCGTCCACCAGTACGAGTCGACCGGGGGTTCCGTCGGCGAGCGCCGCGAACTCCCGGAGCGTGCTCTCGAACGCGCCTGCGTCGAGGGTCCCCTGCGTCTTGCCGTGGTAGTGAAGTTCTTCGAATCGCCGGAGTCGAACCGATTCGGCGGGGACGGGGAGGCCCATCTGCGCGAGGATGACGACGAGGGCCACGAGGTCGAGCGTCGAGGTTTTGCCACCGCTGTTGACACCCGAGAGGAGCGCCACGCCCGAAACGCGATAATCGACCGGTTCCACCTCCGCGAAGGGAACGTCGAGGAGCGGCGAACGTCCGCCGACGATGTCGAATCCCGTGCATTCGCCCTCCCCCGTGTCGAAGCGCCCACCCTCGATTTCCTCGTCATCGAACTCGGGCATCACACAGTCGAAATCGTGGGCGAATCGGGCGACGGCCAGTTCCACGTCCAGTTCGAGCGCGGCATGAACGAGGGTCTCCGCGGCCTCGCGTTCGTCTGCGAGCGTTCGCGCGAGTTTGCGCTTGCGGCGTTCTGCGCGGCGGGACTTCTCCGCCTGCAGTTCCTCGCGGAGCCGCGAAACCACGCTCTCGTCGTGGCCGACCGGAAACGTCGGGTCGTCGGGGAACGCTTGCTTGGCGATTTCCGTCTCACCCGCGTCCAGCGCCAGCGTCTCGACGAGGTGGTCGCGGGCGGCGTCCACGGCGTCGTCGTACTCGTCCGCCAGTTCGCGCGAGAGGAGCGAATCGACGCCAGCGCCGCGCTCGACCAGCGAGAGCAAGTCCGCCCCTTCGATGGTCACGTCGCGCTCGCGAATCGCGTCGCGCATCCGGTCGTTGGCGACGTTCTCCGCCATCGAGACGGCGGCGTCCAGGTCCGAAATCGCGGTCGTCAGTCGGTCGAGTTCGTCGTCGCCCGCGACGTCGCCGTTCGGAGTGACCCGGCTCAGCGCTGACTCCAACGTCTCGAGGTCGAGAGGCGCGTCCAATCCGGCAGAGCGGTGAACGTCTGCGGCGGCGAGCAGGGTGTCGCGATTCGTCGCGAAGAAGGCCAGCGGGCGTTCCGGAACGAGTTCTGCCGGCCGGTCGAGTGCGTCGGGTTCGACGCGAACGTCGCCATCGACGGTGACGCCAGAGAACGTCTCGTCCAGCGCGACGACCGTCGAGTACCCTCGCGCGAGTTCGGCCAACTCGCGGGCGTCGTCGACCACTTCGACCTGCAGTTCGGGCACCACCTCGCGTGCTTTCGCGTATCGCTCGGCGTCCGTCGTCGCCAAACAACGGTCGCGCACTCGCACACCTCGTGGTGCAGAGAGCGGTTCGACGCCGGCCAGTGCTTCCTGCACTTCGGGTGTCGGGTCGCGGTCCATCGCTCGACCGGTGAACTCGCGGACTTCTTCGATACGGGACGCGGTCGCACTGGGATACAGCGTTTCGAGGCGCTTTTCCGCGTAGTTCGTGACCGTTCGCGCCTGCAAGAGCGCGAGGACGTCTCGGTACAGTTCGCGTGCCCTGTCGGTCGCCAGAAAGTCACCGTCGTCGTCGTGTCGGACCTGAATGGCGGCGCGCGCGATGGCTGCAGCACGCCCGTCCGTGATGCCGGGCGCTCGTGCGAGCGTGGCGACGTCGCCGGTCTTCAGTGCGCGCTCCGAGTCGTCGAGTTCGGAGAGCGCGTCAGCCGTTTTCGCGCCGACCCCCGGTATCGCCTCGAAATCCATTCGCTCCGAGGTATTGCGTCATACATAAAAAACGTTCCCGACGCGGGCGACGTCGACCGTTCGTCTCTCACCGACCGGAGCGGTGACCGAGTCAGTCTATCTCGTGGTCGAACTCGTCGTTCGCAAGGTCTTCGATACTGTCATTCACCCGTCGTTTCGTGTCGTCGTCGATGCCGTCGACCGCCTCGACGCTGTGTGCGCCGCCGTGAGCCGTTTCGAGCGCGTTCAGGTTCAGTTCACCGTCGGGGTCGACGACCGGGAGTTTCAGGTCGGTGAAATCGTCCGGCGGGAACCCCGACGACGAGAGGAAAAAGTGGTCGGCGATGGTCGAGAGGTCGTCGGTGTCGAAGTCGTTTTCCTGTGGCGAACTCCACTCGTCTGTGGTCGTCCCCGAGTACTCGGGTTGGTGGACTGAGTAGTCGGGCATCGTCGGGCGTATCGACGCGGGTGTAATTCAAAATAGTGGCTGGACGTGTTCGAGACACGTTCGTCACGAGAGGCTTTTGCCCGTCCAACAGAGACGAAGAGGTATGCCGACCATCGAGGAGAAACTGGCCGCTATGAAGGCGGACCTCGCCGACCGCGACGGCGTGCTCGTCGCGTTCAGCGGTGGCGTCGATTCGAGCGTGGTCGCCGCCGTCGCCCACGACGCACTGGGCGACGATGCCGTCGCCTGCACCGCGAAGAGCGAGACGCTTCCAGACGCCGAACTCGAAGACGCGACTCGCGTCGCCGACGAAATCGGAATCAGACACGAAATCGCCGAGTTCAGCGAACTGGACGACCCCGCGTTCGTCGCCAACGACGACGACCGCTGTTATCACTGCCGGACGATGCGCCTCGGCACGATGTTCGAAACCGCAGACCGACTCGGCATCGACGTCGTCTGCGACGGGACAAACGCCGACGACACGAGTTCGGGCCACCGGCCCGGCCTGCGCGCGGTGGACGAACTCGACGCCTACTCGCCGCTCTTACAGCACGGCATCACGAAGGCGGAGGTCCGCGAGATAGCAGACCGATACGGGCTCTCCGTGGCCGACAAACCCTCGATGGCGTGTCTCTCCTCGCGCATTCCGACCGGACTCGAAGTGACCGAGGAACGACTGTCGCGCATCGAACGCGCCGAATCGCTGTTGCGTCAGTGGGGGTTCTCCCAGTTTCGCGTCCGTGACCACAACGGGTTGGCCCGAATCGAGGTCGGTGACGACGAACTTGAACGCGCGCTGGACGAGGAGTTCGTCCACGCCGCCCGCGAACACTTCACGGGCCTCGGCTTCGACCACGTCACGCTCGACTTGCACGGGTATCAGACGGGCAGCGTGAGTCCAGAGAACGAGTCAATGGCCGACGAACCACTGGTCGAAGACGTGTTCTCGGTGGAGTACCCCACCGACGGTCGGTAAACCGGCCGGTAGCCGTTTTCCGGGTCATCGTGAGAAATCGAGCGTATGCGTTCGCACCTAAAGGGTGGCAGTTTGCTGGCACGCGAACTGCGGTCTGTAGCTGCTGGCACGCGAGCTAAGGGCAGGCGCGAACGCTACTACCGACTTCGAAAGCTATCCCCTTAGTTATATACCGATTACGGGTACTGCAAGCGACCATTGTACACGGGTTCGCGGCGAAATACGCGAGGAGAACGTCTCATCTGCCCGTCCACTTCAGGAGGAGCAAGGTTCCCTCGAACAGTCCGACCATCGTGAGCGCCACGAGGAAGGGGGCCATCCCGGTCGGGTCGGGGCTGAACAGGAACGCGAAACCGAGGAAGCCACCCCAGAAGTAGAGGCGGCGGCTGGCGAGCCACCGGCGCGTCGTCAGCCCCATCATGATGGCGAGCATGATGAGGAGCGGAATCTGGAAGACGACCGCCAACACGCCCATCATCATCAGGATGAGGTTGAACGTCTTCGTCAGACCGAACGCGACGAGGACGTTCGCCTCCTGGGTGTACGAGAGGAAGTACGTGAAGATGGCGGGCAGGATGAGGAAGTACGCGAAGCTCACACCGACGAGGGCGAGGACGAGGCTGGTCGGCACCGCGGCGAGATAGTAACGACGTTCGTGTGGGTACAGTCCGGGGCGCATGAACAGATACGTCTCGTACACCATCACGGGGAGGGCGACGATGACTCCCGCGAGACTGGCGACCTTCAGTTCCGTCATGACGAGCGCCAGCGGGTGGTAGAGGCGCGGCCGCGTTTCCGGCCCGACCGGCAGAATCGAGTTCCAGAGGAAGTTGATCACGGTGTCCGACAGTGGGAGGACGACGACACTCACGACGCCCGCGATGATGAGAACGACCGCCAGCCGTTTTATCATCTCCTCAATGTGATCTGCGAGCGGCATCTCCTCGTCGCTCACTGGCTGGCTCGGCTGCTCGACCGGCGGTTCGGGGTCTTCAGGCGTGTACAACTCTTCCTCTTCCGGTGGCTCCGGTGCCTCCTCCGAGGTTGATGCCTTCGACAGATTGTCTCCGGCCGTCGCCTCCGATTCTTCGCCCATTCACCCGGTGCTAGGCGTCGCGGTTATTATAGGCTTTCTTCATCTTGCGAGACGAGAAGATTGATAACTGGGACGGGGTTACCATTCGCAAGGAATGTCTACCTCGGGGAGCAGCGTCATCGACGAGGATACCGCAAAAACAGTCGCCAGCGGCCGTGAGGCCCTCGGCTCGATGCTTTCGACTGCCCAGACTCATCTCCAGAAAGTCTTCATTGCATTCGTCATCGGCTTCATCGGAACGTTCTACGCCATGTCGACGTTCGTCTGGCCGTTCCTGAAAGAGGTGACGACCTCCGGAATGCCGGACGCGGTGATGAACAGGGTCGACATCGTCGCAGTAACGCCGTTCGACGTCATCCTGTTGCAGGCGAAGATAGCGATGGTTGCCGGCGTCATCTTCGCCATCCCCGTCTTACTCTACTTCGCCCGCGATTCGTTCCGACAACGCGACTGGTACCCCGACTTTTCTATCTCCTACTGGAAGGTGCTTCCGCTGGTCGGCCTCGCGATTGCACTGTTCGTCGGCGGACTCTCGTACGGCTACTCGCTTTTCTTCCCGCTGATGTTCAATTTCCTCGCGAAAAACGCAGTCAACGCGGGGTTCAGCCCGAAGTACGGTATCGTGGAGTGGACCGAGTTCGTGCTCGTGCTCACGCTCTCGTTCGGACTCGCCGCCGAGATGCCGCTCATCATGAGCGGCCTCGGCTACACTGGTATCGTCCCCTACGAGACGTTCCGTGACAAGTGGCGATACGCAGTCCTCGGCATCTTCACCTTCGGTGCGTTCTTCTCGCCCCCTGACCCGTTCACGCAGATTATGTGGGCCGCACCGCTGCTCGTCCTCTACGGATTCAGCCTCTATCTGACGAAAATCGTCGTCACCCTCCGCCGCGGGAGCGAGGACGTGAGCATCGGGAGAACGGTTCGCCAGCAGTGGAACCACATTCTCGGATACTCACTTCTGGCCGCCGGTGGGACCTACCTGTTCATCTCGCGTGGCGGTGGAGCCTACGTCGAGAACCGACTGCTCCCGATGCTCCCCGCAAAGTACCGGCCCGTGAACGAAATCCCCACGCTCCAACAACTGCTCGGCGTTCCGCGTGAGACGGCCATCCTGGTTGCCGTGGCTGGTGTCGGACTCCTCGTGCTCGTCGTCGCCGTTCTCTACTACCTGTTTGCCTCGCTCGAAGCGGGGTCGACCGCGGGGCGGCGGTCGGGGGCACCGGCCGCAATCGACGTCGGCGAACTCAACGCCGCGGGAGTTCGCGCGGCCCCACCGGAAGTGTTCAGGGAGATGAGCGAGGGAGAGTCGCTCGACTACGCCCGCGCGGCGATGGCCGACGACCAACCGGAGAAGGCACAGGCCATCTTCGACCGGTGGGACGAAGTCCACGAAGACGAGGCCGACGTCGACGAGGCAGACGGCGCACCGCTGGCCGAGGACGCGGCCAAACAGCCCAGCGAGGAAGACGACGGCAACGTCGTCCAGAGCACTGCCGCGGGGATGGCGAACGCCTTCACGGAAGACGAGACGACCGAGGACGACATCGGCGGCTACTACTACGACATCGCCTTCATCTTCCAGAGTCTCACGTCGAAGATGTTCCGCATCGTCGGCGTGTTCATGCTCGTTCTCGCCAGCGTGTTCGTGGCGCTGTACCAGGGCGGTATGAAGGTCATCAACGAGGACTTCACGCGGCGCGTTCCACAGGAGGTCGTCGGGGAAGGTGACTTCCTCAACATCGTCACGCTCCATCCCGTCGAGGCGCTCATCTTCGAGGTGAAAGTCAGTACCCTGCTCGCCGCTGTCTCGGTGCTTCCGATGGTGCTGTACTACGGCTGGCCGGCGATGAAAGAGCGCAAACTCGTCAGGGGGAACCGGAACGTCTTCTTCCTCTGGGGTGGCACGCTCTTCGTCGGTCTGCTCGTCGGCAGCGCCATCGGCTACGGTCTCGTCGCGCCGCGAATCATCTCCTGGCTGGTCACCGACGCGAATCAAGCGAACATGGTCATCTACTACCGGGTGAAGAGCTTCTTCTGGCTCGTCTTCCTCACCACGGTCGGTGTCGGCCTGCTCGCGGACATCCCGCTCTCGATGCTCCTGTTCCACGCGGGAGGCATCCTCTCGTACGAGACCATGCGCGAGCGCTGGCGGGTGTTCGTCGTCGGCACCTTCGCCATCGCAGGGCTGGTGACGCCGGACAGCCTCTACACGATGTTCCTCGTCGCCATCCCCGTCTCGTTCGCGTACGGACTCGGACTGGCGATGCTCGGCTCCAGTCGCCTCGTGAAGACGAAGGGTCTGAAGCTGTTCGGAATCGCCGTCGTCGGCTTCCTCGCGGCGTACGCCGCCCTCCTCGCCGGTGGCGACGTGTGGCTGAACCAGGCCCTCCTACCCGCGTTGCCGACCGCGATCCGGCCCGAGTCGCTGGTGGTCGACGAACTCCTCGGTCGTCCCCGGACGACCGCCACGACCGTCGTGTCGGCGGCCGTCGCGGTGCTCTCGCTCGTCGGCGGTCTGCTGGCGTACGCGGTGCAGGCCCACCGGACGCGACGGCGCTGACGACACCTCCCGAACGATTTAAGATATTCTTCTGATAATCTTCGAGTATGAGTAAGATAAGCGTCGAGATACCCGACGAACTGCTCGCGGATTTAGACGAACACGTCGGCGACGACGGAAAGTTCGTCAACCGGAGCGAGGCGGTTCGGGCGTCCATTCGGAAGATGTTGGACCTGCTGGACGAGATCGACGAGCGACACGGAAGACTCGAAGATGACTGACGAGATGCCACGTTCGACGCTGACGACGGGGCAACTCGCTATCGTCGCACTGTTCGTCACGGCACTCGTGACGGCCCAGCTCACTGCGGCGAAAGTGCTGGAGTTTACTATCCCCGTCTCCCTTCCCGTCACCGGAAACGCGCTCGTCCTTCCGGGGGCGGCGCTAGCCTACGCGCTCACCTTCTTCGCGTCGGACTGCTACGCCGAACTGTTCGGCAAACGGGCGACCCAGCGACTCGTGAACGTCGCGTTCGCCATGAACTTCGTCATGCTAGCGCTGGTGTGGTCGACCATCGCCGCGCCCGCTGCCCAGTCGAGCGTCGACCCGGCGAAGTTCCGCACCGTCCTCGGTGCGAGCACGAACATCGTCGTCGGAAGCCTCCTCGCCTACCTCATGAGCCAGAACTGGGACGTCATCGTGTTCCACGAGATACGCGACCTCACCGACGGCGCACACCTCTGGGCGCGAAACATCGGTTCGACCGCCAGCAGTCAGGCCATCGACACGGTCATCTTCGTCGGCGTGGCGTTCTTCGTCATGCCACAGTACGTCGGCATCGGGCCGAAACTTCCCACGGACATCATCCTCTCGCTCATCGTCGGTCAGTATCTCCTGAAACTGCTCATCGCGTTCCTGGACACGCCGCTCGTCTACGCCGTGGTGGGGTACCTGCGTTCGCGAGGTCACGCACCGACGTCACCGAGCACGGCGGACTGAAGCCGTCAGTCGAGACGCTGGGCGAATCCGAACCGCGGTTTCACTTCTTCGACCCGGATTTCGACCGTCTCACCTTGGTCGGCGTTCGGCACGAACAGCGTATACTCTTCGACTTTCGCCACTCCGTCGCCCTCGCTTCCGACGCTCTCGATGGTCACCTCGAGGGTATCGCCAGCCCTGACGGGGGCCGTGAGACGGTTCCGTGCGACGAGGTAGACTTCGGAGGATTCGTCGCGTGAGGCGTCCGGACTCATGGTTCTGACGTACTCGAACTCCCCCTCGACGTCCTCGCGCAGGTCCGCCAGGTCCGGCCCCTGAAACACCTTCACGACGAGGTCGCCGCCGGACTCGAGCACGTCGAGTGCCGTCTCGAACGCCTGCCGAGCGAGGTAGACGGAGCGGGCGTGGTCGAGACTGTACTCGCCGGTCATGTTCGGTGCCATGTCCGAGAGCACCACGTCGGCAGAGCCCGCGACCTCACGGACTTTCTCACGAGTCTCCTCGTCGGTCATATCGCCCCGGATGGTTTCGACCCCGTCCAGGTCGTCGATTCGTTGGAGGTCGACCCCGATGACGGTCCCCGAGTCTCCGACTTTTTCGGCGGCGACCTGTAGCCATCCGCCGGGGGCCGCCCCGAGGTCGACGACCGTCTCGCCCTCGTCGATGAGGTGAGCCGACTCGTCCAACTGCTGGAGTTTGTAGGCCGCCCGAGAGCGATACCCTTCCTGTTTAGATTTGTTGTAGTAGTGGTCTTTCCCAGTCATTAGTCGGGATACGATACAGACTCGTTTACGGGCTTCGACTCGGCGTCAGCGCACACCGGTATCGGCGTGGCGTGTCGCTATTGGTCGGTTTCGATGAACGATTGGCGAAACGTCTCGTCAGCGATGTTCGCACTCGTCCTGATGGCGGACAAGGTCGGATTTGTTCTTCCCGCCGACGAAGACCTTCTTGTTACAGTATTCACAGATACCCCACCGGGGGTCGTCTTCGTCGAGCATGTATCCGTCTGGCCGCCACTCCTGCGACATATCCTCTTAGAATACCTTCACCACTAAAACGTTTATCAAAAATCTGGTTATTATCGATTGTAATAATCGGGAGACGAGACCGAGTACCGGTGACCGACGAGAGTCGGGAGAGTCCGAGAACGCAGTGGATTCCGCACGCACACGCCGCGCGCGCGAACGGATTCTTTTTATGGCACGGTTTCGTAGCCATCGTCAACATGTTCAAGGCTATCGTGAGCGCAGAGACGCTCCGGACGACGATTGATTCCGTGGGCGTTCTGGTGGATGAATGTAAGATCCACCTCGACGAGGATGGCCTCGCTATCAAAGCCGTCGACCCTGCGAACGTCGGTATGGTCGACCTCCAGCTCGACGCCGAAGCGTTCGAATCTTACGAGGCAAACGGAGGCATCATCGGCGTCAATCTCGACCGTCTCGAAAGTATCGCTGGCATGGCAAGTTCGGGACAACTCGTCGAGATGGAACTGGACGAGGAGACCCGCAAACTCCACATCAAAATCGACGGGCTCGAATACACTCTCGCACTCATCGACCCCGACTCCATCCGGCAGGAACCGGACATCCCGGACTTAGACCTCCCCGCGACCATCATCGTCGAAGGCTCCGACATCAACCGCGCGGTCAAGGCGGCCGATATGGTCTCCGACCACATCGCGCTCGGCGTCGACGAAGACGAGGACGTATTCTACATCGAAGCGGAGGGAGACACCGACAACGTCGACCTGAAACTCGACACCGACGACCTCATCAATCTCACGGCGGGTCCCGCCCACTCCCTGTTCAGCCTCGACTATCTAAAAGACATGAACAAAGCACTCCCGAAGAACGGCGAGGTGACCATCGACCTCGGCGAGGAGTTCCCGTTGAAACTTCACTTCGAAATCGCAGAGGGCATGGGCGAGGTCACGTACATGCTCGCACCGCGTATCCAGAGCGACTGAGGGCGTCTCTCTCGGGGGGATTACAGATTCCGGTCGATGACCGCTTTCGCGGCCTCGGCCTTCTCTTTCCAGCCGTAACCGGCCTCGTAGACGTGGCGCTTGTTCTCGACCAGTTCTTCCGGCGTCGATTCCTCGAACCCGCCCCTCGCCCACGTTCCGCTGTCGTGGAGCCATTCGACGACGTTCTCTCGCGTCTCGGGCCACGATAGGCCGACCATCTCGTACCACGCGATTATGGCGAAGACGGCGTTATCGTGACAGCCGGGCACGCTTCCTTTCTCGTATATCGTCTGCATCGGCTCGAAGGTCGGCTCCGAGACCGTCTCCCGGAACTCGTCTGCGGTGAGCAGTCTAAGCGCCCCGTCGCTCTCGACGACCCGTCGCTCGTGCTGGAGGCGGTCGAGTGCCGCCATGTGGAGGGCGTCCCAGCGGCCATGAACCGATTCACGGAGTTCCTCTTTGGTGTGCGAGTCGGTCGAGAGTACCGCGACGACGTCCGTGTACGCTTTCTCGATGTCCGTCCACGGCTCCCCGTCGAACTGGCAGTCCGGGCCGTGGAGGTTCGTCGTGGTTCGGCAATCGGGACACGGATAATCGAAGCGTGGCACGGAACCCCGTTCTCACGCTGTGGTAATAGATGATTGGATTTCAGAACGGAGCGGAAACGCCGCGTTTCTTTCACCCACAGTCGGGAAATCGCTCGTTACCGAGCGACCGTCGCGTTTATCGGGCATCGGTCGTAATGTCGAACGATGAACTCACTCCACGCCCGCTATCCCTTCCTCGCATCGGCTCGCGAGGCGGTTCGGGACGCGAATCTCGACATCGCCGAAGTCGTCGCTGGCGAGGGGGACCGCCACCCTGCAGTCGAGCGCGGCGTGGAGCGCGTGCGCCGGGCACTGTTGGACGGAACGGTTCGGCCTCCCGAGGACGGTCGGCGGTGGGGGACGACTGCGGAGGTGCTCTCGTACCCTATCGCACGTATGTTGGTGTCGCTGCTCGACGCGCCGGGGGCAGTCGAGAAGTACGCCAGCGCGGAAGCGGGAACGGCCTACGAGCGGTTCACTGCCGACTTCGAGGCATCCGACGACGGTCTGAAGAGCACGCGAGGAACGTCGCTCGCTCTCGACACCCTGCTCGCCGACTTCGACCTCACCGAGACAGTCGTCAGGCGTGGCGACGATTTCGGCGTGGCGGTCGGCACCTACCTCTCACTCCTCGACGGCGCCGGCGACGACTGGCGACTCGTCACGCGCCAACTCACGGACGGCGTGGTCGTCGTCTCGGAAGCGGAGCTACACCAACTGCTCCGGACGGCGGTGGAGTCGCGCGTCGCCGACGACCTCCCGCTCTCCGTGCCGGAGGAGCTCGGTGACGCGCTCGCAGAAGAGATAGCCGAACTGGAGTCGTCGTTCACCGACGCCGACTTCTCACACGACATCGACACGCTCGCGCCCGACCTCTTCCCGCCGTGCATGCAGAACCTGCTCTCGGCGGTACGAGAGGGTCAGACGCTTCCCGTCTACTCCGAGTTCGCGCTGGCCTCGTTTCTGACCAGCATCGGCCTCAACGCCGACGATATTCTGGCGCTCTGTGAAGTGCGTACCTCCTCGCGGGCAGACCGCCTGCGCTACCGGGTCGATCGACTGCGCGACGAACGCAGCGCCCAGTACGCGCCACCGAGTTGTGCGACGCTCGAAGCCTACGGTGACTGCGACCCAGACGACCGGTGTGAGTCGATACAGCATCCGCTCGCGTACTACGAGCAGGCGCTGGACGAGACCGGAACCGTCACCGACTGGCGCGAGAGAGAGGATAGCCGACTGGCGTGACCGGACGTGGGTCCCACAGGAGAGACGGGAGTGGAACGTCGTTCTGACTGCTCAGTGCTGGTTCGCCAGCCAGAGCCCCACACCGGTCATGAGCAAGACGAAGCCGACGATGACGCCGACGAGAGCGAGTGCTCCCTGTTCCGTGAGTCCGCCGCTGTCGAACTGGCTGCCGACGATGAGCGTGGCTAGGATGAACAGTCCGACCGACCCGACGGAAACGACGATGTCGCGGAGCGTCTCGCCCTCGAGATTCATGCCCGAGGTTTCCCACGGTTCCATCAAAAGTTCTCCGTTTCGAAGTTGGTACCGTGTGAGTCGTCGGTATCGTGACCGCGAGGTGGACCTTTCGGACACCACCGCCAGTGAAGGTCGGCAAATCGAGAGAAATCCGACGTCGAACGCTCGTCCCCGGTCGTAACGAGCCGATACCGCCGAAATTACACGCGAGAACCCGCCAGCTTGCGAGAACAGGTGAAAGTCTTAGGTTAATGGAACGCGTACAGTCAATCACGTAGAAACGGCCGCAGAGGTGTTGGAACGCGCCGATTTTCGTCGTTCACGTTTCGCGTAGGAGGAAGCACCCCATGACGAACACAGCCGCTTCCGGAAAAGTATCGCTCGCTCCGCTGGCCGACACTGGCGAGGCCGACCCTCGCTCGCAGCGCGCCAGAGCGGAGCAGATGGCCGTCACGCCGCTCGGTGGCGGTCTCTACGAAGTCGAAAGCCAGAGCGACCACACGTACTTCGTCGACCTCATCGGCGGGCGTTGTACCTGCCCCGACCACATGATGCGTGGCGTACGGTGCAAGCACATCCGCCGAGTAGCCATCGAAATCAACGAAGGGCGAACGCCTCCGCCGGGGAAGGAGGCCGTCGAGTGCGCCCGCTGCGAGTCGGTCGTCTTCGTGGACGAACGAAAAGCCGACGCGGTGCAGTTCTGTGACCACTGCGAACTCCAGCCCGGTGAGGCCGTCGTCGACCGCGTGACTGGGGACCTGCTCCTCGTCGTTCAGATGCCCGGCTTCCGCGCCGACGACGTCGAGGTGCCCGGCAAGGACACCACCGTCGCCGAGTATCCGGGGAACGAGAACTATCCGGCAAACGACCCGGTCGTCGAAGTCGTCTACCCGCTTCCGTCGGGACTCCGACCGGAGCAGGTACAACCGCGTCACCTCCGTCGCTACTCGTTCCCGCGCTCACGGCTCCGACGCCCCGAGCGGCCGGGCGACCAGTCCGAGTTGACGGATTTCCCGGAGACGAAGTAGTCGAGCGATATATTTTCGGCCGTCTGGAGAAGGGTGCTTTTCGTCCCGAGTGGTTACTTCAGTATCGTCGCTGCTTCCTCGACCGAGAGGACGTCCGCCGCGACCGCGTTGAGGATATCCCGAACGTCGTGGTCCGATTCGTCGTCCTCGCCGTCGCTCCAGAGGTCGTCCATCGAGTCGCCCTCTTCCAGCGCGGTCTCCTTTTTGACCCGGTAGTTGCCGCCGTCGGTCTGGTGGACGTCCGCCGGGTGAAAGAAATACCAGTCCTCGCGGTCGAATCGCACGCCGATTTTCGGTTTCGCGCCGAAGTTCTGCGAGAAGTACACCAGCGCCTCGACCTCCTCGCCAGAGAGGTAGATAGGGTCGCCGGAACTCGATTTCGCCTCGATCGCGTAGAAGACGTTTCCGTTCCCCGCCAGCACGTCTGGCAGTTCGCGCTGGGTCGCACCCCCGCTCGCGGGTGCCCGCATGACGGCGAATCCCGCCTCGTCCAGTCTGTTGACGAGTTCGCGCTCCCGACGGTCGCCCTTCGTGTTCGCCATTCGATTCTCACTACCGCTTCCCGACATATATAGCGGTCGAAGCGGAACGGCCACCTCGTTTTTGCGTTCACGATTCGAAACTATCGACAGTGGCCGAACAACAGGGGCTCGATAGCGACCGCAACCACGGCGACCAGCCCGTACCGGACGACCAGAAATCCGGCCAGACCATCCTCGCACAGGAGATCGAGTCGGGACTGAACGAACTCGAACGACCGAGTGACGGACTGCTCCTGTCGGGGCTATCCGCAGGGTTGGACATCGGCTTCGGCCCGCTGTTCATGGCAGCGCTGACGACCCTGGTCGCATCGGCGTGGGGAGAACCGCTCACCGAAATCGTTGTGGCCAACGCCTACGCTATCGGATTCATCTTCGTGATTCTCGGGCGCTCCGAACTGTTCACGGAACACACGACGCTGGCCGTCTTGCCCGTACTCGACGGACAGGCCTCGATCAGACAGCTGAGTCGGCTGTGGGGACTCGTCTACCTCGGCAACGTCGTCGGCGGGAGCATCTTCGCGGCAGTCGCGGTCGTTTTGGCACCAGCCTACGGAATCGCCGAATCGGGAGCGTTCGTCGATATCGCGAAGAACCTCCTCGACCACAGCGCACCGCTCTTGCTCGTCGGTGGTGTCCTCGCGGGGTGGCTGATGGGACTGCTCTCGTGGCTCGTTACGGCGGCCCGTGAGACCCTCGCCCGCGTCTTTTTCGTCTGGCTCATCGCGACGGCTATCGGACTCGCCCACCTCCCCCACTCCATCGCGGGCAACGTGGAGGTGCTCGCAGGAATGTTTCTCTCACCGTCGATAACCCTGCTCGACTACGCACGGTTCCTCGTCCTCGCGACGGTCGGCAACGCTATCGGGGGTTCGACGTTCGTCGCGCTGTTGAAATACGGACACGTCGTGCGCGGAGGGGAGTAGGAAAGAGACGGGTGCAGTTGCGGCTTACGGGCGAGCGAGGCGAGTGCCGCAGGGCGACCCGAGGCAGTTCACGTCCCGTGCTGCCAGCTTCCCATGTACTCCGCTTGCTCGTCGGTGAGCGAATCGAACTCCACGCCGTCTGCGTCGAGCTTGATTTCCGCAATCTCCTTGTCGAGTTCGTCCGGCACGTCGTGAACGCCAGCGTCGTACTCCGCGCTGTTTTCGACCATCTCGCGGACGCAGGCGGCCTGCACGCCGAAGCTCTGGTCCATTACTTCGACGGGGTGGCCCAGCGCGAGTGGAGCGGCGAGGTTGACCAGTCGGCCCTCGGCTAACACGTTGAGGCGTCGGCCGTCTTCCATCTCGTACTCTCGGACGCCGTCGCGGGCCTCTCGCTCGGCCACGGCGAGGTCGGAGAGCTGAGTCAGGTCGATTTCGATGTCGAAGTGGCCCGCGTTGGCAAGCAAGACGCCATCTTTCATCTCCTCGAAGTGGTCTTCGGTGACGACGTCCCGGTTGCCGGTCGTCGTGACGAACACGTCGCCCTCTTTCGCGGCTTCCGCCATCGGCTTGACCTCGTAGCCTTCCATGTGGGCTTCGAGGGCGCGACGCGGTTCGACTTCGGTGACGACGACCTTCGCGTTCTGGCCGGCGGCCTTCTTGGCGACGCCTTTGCCACAGTAGCCGTAGCCAGCAACGACGACGGTCTTGCCGGCCCACGAGAGGTTAGTCGTCATGGCGATGGTGGCGAGCGAGGACTCGCCCGTACCGTGGACGTTGTCGAACAGGCGCTTCATGGGCGTGTCGTTGACGGCGAAGACGGGGTAGTCGAGCGCGCCGTCCGCGTCCATCGCGCGGAGTCGGTGGACGCCCGTGGTCGTCTCCTCACAGCCGCCGACGACGCTGTCGATGAGTTCGGGGTGGTCTTCGTGGATGGCGGCGACCATGTCCATCCCGTCGTCGACCGTGACGGTGGGTTCGAGGTCGATGACCGCCTCGATGGCCTGGTAGTACTCGTCGTCGTCCACGCCACGCTTCGCGTAGCTCGTGATGTTGGGGTGTTCGTCCAGTGCGGCGCTCACATCGTCGTGGGTCGAGAGGGGGTTACAGCCGGTGACGGCTACCTCCGCGCCTCCTTCTGCGAGCGTCTCGACCAGCACGGCGGTCTTCGCTTCGACGTGCATCGCCATGCCGATTCGCTGGCCGTCGAGGGGTCGTTCGGCCTCGAAATCCTTTCGAATCTCCGTCATTATCGGCATGTGTTGGCGCGCCCAGTCCATCTTCCGATGTCCTTCGACGCGAGCAGTCTCGACGTCGTCTAGCTGCTCGCTTATCGATGGATACTCTGCCATGTCTCGGAGATGGGTGACCGCACCCAAAACGCTACCGAAGGCTGTCAGCCCTCGTGTCGAAAACTATCAGTGTGGTAGTCGTTCGACGATACCGACCGTCGGATTCGGGAGTCGGTCAGCGGACGGTCAGTTTCAGCGGTCGTTTCCGTGACCGTGGCCGTTGTTCTTGCCGTTTCCCTTCTTGGAATCGTCGTCTTCCTCACCGTCATCGTCGTCTTTCTCGGCGTCGTGCTTGTCCTTCCCGTGTCCGTTACCGGGGTGGTCGTCGGCTTTCTCCTCGCCGTTCTTCTCGTCGTGGTCGCTCGGCCCTGCGTGGTCGGGTTTCTTGTCAGCGCCGGGGGTGTTCTGGGTCACCCAGTCGGAGATGACGCGGCCCGGATGCTTCACGTCCTCACCCGAGAGAAGTTTGTGGACGAAGGCCAAAACCTGCTGGCCGAACGCGTCGTCGTTGAACTCCTCCTCCGATGCGAGCAGGCTCACAGTGGTCGAATCGCTCACGTTGCCTTTCGTCGCGGCGACTTCGACCGTCGTGTTGTTCGCGGGGGTCGGCAGGGAAACCGTCCCGTTCGCGTCGGTGGTGTAGCTACCCTCACCCGCGTAGTTGGAGTTGTTCAGTGCCTCGACGCTGACCGAGGCGTTCTCGATGGCGGTCCCGTTCTGTGTCACCGTCACGACGACGACGTCGCTCTGAGAGACGCCGACCGTCATTCCTTCTTCGCCGGTACTTGCGAACGCGGGTGCGGCGACGGAGAGGACGAGCGCCACCGCGAGTATCGGTGCAAGTCTTTTCGGATTCATGCAAATTCCCCAAGCGGGGTCGACAGCATAAACCCCGATTCTCGTTCTGGATTGTTATATCCATACATAGACAGCTCAGATAGTCAGAGAGAGAGTTTAAAATACGACATAATCGTTAAATTCCATCTTTATATGGATTTACTATAATATCCTATAATAAAATAATTATAATATATTGATCAAAAACAAAATCACTCAGTAGCGCGCCCTACAGCCGCTTTCGCACGTTTTTCGGCATTTTTTCGCACTGATTCGTCATCTATAGTTACTACGTCTCTATCCTCCATGAGGACGCGCCCATCACACATCGTATGTCTCACGTCGCTGCCACGCGCGGCGTAAACGAGGTGGCTCACGAGGTCGTGGTGAGGGGTGAGGTGGGGCGCAGAGAGGTCGAGAACCGCGAGGTCGGCGTTCGCACCCTCCTCGACGCGACCACTGGCGAACTCGAGGGCGGTGGCACTCCCCGCGGTCGCCATGTCCACGACCGACTCTGCTCTGACCGCGCTGGCGTCGTTGGCGGCGAGTTTTCCGAGCATCGCCGCGTCGCGCATCTCGCCGAACATATCGAGGTCGTTGTTCGAAGCCGTCCCGTCCGTGCCCAGTCCGACGGTGACGCCCGCGTCCAGCATCGCCTGCACGGGAGCCATCCCGCTGGCGAGTTTCATGTTCGAGGCGGGGCAGTGGACGACGGCGGTGCCCGTCTCGGCGAGCAGGTCGATTTCGGTACTGTTCAGGTGGACGCCGTGTGCCACGAAGTCCTCGGAGTCGGCCATCCCCTCCTCACGGGCGTACTCCATCGGCCGTAAACCACTGTCTTCGACGAGCGGCCTGACCTCGCTTTGCGTTTCGTTCGCGTGGTAGTGAAGCGGGACGCCAATCTCGCGAGCGCGAGGGACGTACTCGTTCAGGTATCGCTCACCGACGGTCGTGAGGCTGTGGGGCATCACCGCCGTCGAGATGCGTCCGTCCGCCGCCCCGTCGAATCGCCGAGCGATTTCGAGACTGGTTTCGAAGTCCTCGCGGGCGGCCTCTTCGTCCTTTCCGACCGTGACGACGCCGTGACCGATTCGAGCGCGGACTCCGGCGTTCTCGACCGCGTCGGCCACCTCCTCGACGTGGAAGTACATGTCCGCGAATCCCGTCGTACCGGACCGAATCATCTCCAGCAGGGCGAGTTCGGTGCCGGCGCGCACGTCCTCGGGCGTCAACGCGTTTTCGACCGGCCAGATGTCCTCACGAAGCCACGATTCGAGGGGTTTATCGTCTGCATAACCACGGAGCAGCGTCATCGCGGCGTGGCAGTGAGCGTTGACCAGGCCGGGAATCACGAGGCCGTCGCTGGCATCGAGCGTCTCGTCGGCCGCCGGAACGTCGCCGACGGCGAGAATCGTCCCCGCGTCCTGATCGACCAGCACGTCGGCCCGGTCGACGGTCATGTCCGGTCGGAGCACCTGCCCGTCCGTGATTCGAAGTGTCGTCATGCTCCCAGGTTGACCGCCCCGGCGCATGACTCTGGTGGATTGCAGTTCACGCCGGGAAAGCAAGAGTAATCAGTCTGGCCGACAGACGCCGAGATGATGCGAATCGCCGTCCCCAACAAGGGCAGATTGCACGACCCGTCGATGGAACTGCTCGAACACGCAGGATTACATACCGTGGACGGTGCAGACCGAAAACTGTACGCGAACACGGTCGACCCGGACGTGACGCTGCTGTTCGCTCGTGCAGCCGACATCCCGGAGTACGTGAGCGACGGCGCGGCTGACGTCGGAATCACCGGCCTCGACCAGATGCGGGAGGCAGGCCCCGGTAACGTCGAAGATTTGCTCGACCTCGAGTTTGGGCAGTGTCGCCTCGTGCTCGCCGCACCCGAAGACGGCGACATCGACGCCGTCGCGGACCTCGCGGGCAAGACCGTCGCCACCGAGTTTCCGAACATCGCGGCACAGTATTTCGCCGAGACCGACGTGTCCCCCGAAATCGTCGAGGTCAGTGGCGCGACAGAACTCACTCCACACGTCGACATGGCCGACGCCATCATCGACATCACGAGCACGGGGACGACCCTGAAGGTCAACCGCCTCGCCATCATCGACGAGGTGCTGTCGAGTTCTGTGCGACTGTTCGCCCGCGAAGACGTCGCCGACGACGAGAAGGTCGAACAGGTGGTGATGGCGCTCCAGTCGGTCATCTCCGCCGAGGGGAAACGCTACCTGATGATGAACGCACCCGAGGACAAACTGGACGAGATTCGGGACGTGATGCCCGGTCTCGGCGGCCCGACCGTGATGGACATCGCCGGAAACGGAAAAGTTGCGATCCACACCGTCGTGGACGAACGCGAGGTGTTTGAGACGATAAACGAGGTCAAGCAACTCGGTGCGAGTGGCATCCTGGTCACCGAAATCGAGCGTCTCGTGGATTGAGCGACGAAGTCGCGGTTCGACGCGTGGCGTCTCCTCTCTCGGGTCGCTTGCCCCGGTCAACGAACGATAGTGACCATCATGGGGGCGCGGTGTGCAACTTTCTCCGCCACGGACCCGAGCAGGACGTTCGCGAGGTCTTCTTTCCCGTGTGTCCCCATGACGACATGGTCGACATCGTGTTCGCGGGCGTACTTGACTATCTGTTTCGCCGGTTGTCCCATGAGGACGACGCTCTCGAAGGGCACGTCACCCGCCATCTCGCGCATCTCCTCGTGGAGTTCCTTCGCGTTCTCCCACTCCTTTTCGTACCACTCGGTCGAGTAGGCGGGCATCCCCGCCTTCCCCAGTGGCGACTGATAGCCGGGCGATAGCGGGTCGATGTCGAACGGATTGACCACGGTGAGGACGGTTATCTCCACGTCCGGCAACGTCAGTGCGTACTCCAGTGCGGCTTCGGCCGCTGGTGAGCCATCGAGCGGGACGAGAACGTGTTCCCCCATGTAGGGGGGTGACGACTGCGAGCCAGTAAAACGATTTTCTCTGTCAGTGACACGAGTCGGGCGCGGAATCAGTCGAGCAAGAAGAGTTCGAAGAGGAGGTACGACCCGACCGCCGAGAGCGTCGGCGAGAGTATCCAGAGCACGACGATTCGACTCACCGCCGCAGGGTCGAACAGGCTCTCGGCCGCTAGTTCTTCGAACTCCTCCTCGCCGATTGGTGGTACCTCGGGCGTCTCACCCCCGTCGCGCGACGCGGGCGGGGTGGGCACCTCGCCCTCTGCGACCTCGCCGATGGTCGGGCCGGGTGGCATCTCCGTCTCGCTGGTCTCGGCGGTGAGCGCACCGGACGAGAGGTCGAAGTCGGGGGTCTGTTCCGGCTGCATCGCAACATCCGCCGCCTCCGCGAGCGTCACCGCGCGACTGGCCCGTCCCCACCCGAGACCGATGATACAGGAGGTGGTGCTCACCGCCAGACTCGCCGGGATACCGAGACGCGAGAGCACGGTGATGATGGTCGCGCCGATGAGCGAGACGATGAGCGCCGCCAGGATGGGGAGGTCGGTGATACCGTCGCCGACGGTGTCGAGCGTCCGACGTGCGATGGTAAACCCACCGAGACCGATGGCACCGATGGCGAGCAAGATACCCTGTTCGATGGTTATCGACCCGTTGCCGACGAGGGGTGCGACCGCGTTCGCCGCGTTCGACGCTCCCGCACTGAAGCCCATGTAGCAGGCAATGACGAGCACTGACAGTGCTCCTACCGCGTCCTGCGTACCGACGCCACGGCCGAGTGCAGGCCGGGGAATCGGCCCCGAGCGGTCGATACGAAACAATCCGTCCTCGATTCGCGAGAACGAAAAGTGGGCGTCCAGATGCGGATACAGGTAGCGTCCGATGAGTAATCCGACCCAGAACGCCGTCAGGGGTGCGACGATCCACGCCGAGACGATGGTGAACATAAGCGACTCGTTCAACGAATCGCCGGCGAGTCCCAACCCGACGATAGCACCCACGGCGGTCATCGACGTGGACGCGGGCACGCCGAAGAGGTTCGAGATGAGGAGCGCGAAGCCGGCGAAAAAGAGGACGACGATGCTCGTCTCCAGGGTGAACTGACCCGCCGGAACGATGCCGTCGCTCATCGTCTGGATGACGTTTCGCCCCACCGTCCACCCACCCCAGAGCGCGAAGACGGTGAAGAGACCGGCCGCTCCGACTTTGCCGATGATACGACTCCCCACGGCGGGGCCGAACGCGACCCCCGTGGACGAACCGCCGATGTTGTACCCGACGAACGCAGCGACGAACAGACCGACTATCAGTAACGCAGTGACCACACTGAATACCCCCGAACCGGACAACGGTTTCGAGCTATTTCGTTCTTTCTCGCCGAGTCACGCGCGGAACGCCGCCCACCGGAGCATGTCGTCGAACTTCACGACCGACCGGTAGCGCTCGTCCGGGTCGTCCGCCATCGCCGTCGAAAGCACGTCGTCTACCTCTGGCGACAGTGGTCGGTCCTCGACGTCCGGGTCACCGTCGGCGGGGGCCTTCCCGGTCATCACGAAGTGAGCGATAGCGCCGAGACGATACACGTCGGTCCGTTCGTCCACCGAGCGGTCTCCCTCGACATCCCCTTCACGACCGCCATCACTGTCGACAGCTCCGTCACTATCTCCGCCACCACAGTCTCTGCCACCTCCACTGTCTCCGCTACCGTCACTGTCACGGGGGTGGACCTGTTCGGGGGCGTCGTACGGCGAGGGGTCGCGGTGTTCAGCGAGTGCGGTGGCGAGTTCCCAGTCGCTCATGTGGACCGTGTCGCCGTCGAGGAGAATCGTCTCGGGGGTGAGTCCGCCGTGAACCAGTCCGTCGCGGTGGGCTTCGTGGATGGATGCGCTGGCGGCGGAGAGCGCGTCGATTCGCTCCGCCAGCGGTCGGTCACAGTCGGCCAGCGACCCGTCCTCGTAGGCCGGCAGTTCGACCCAGTCGTCGCCGAAATCACACACTGGAACGACGCCCCTCCGGTCGCCCAGGTCGGCCCAGCGTTCGACCGCCGCGCGGAACGGTTCGGCGAGCGTCGGGTCGGTCAGGCGTCTCTTCCACACGACTCGTGGGCCGTCGTCGGTGCGCTTTCTGACGCGGTAGGTTTCGGTGACCGCGTCCTCGTCGATGCGTTCGAGGCGACCGTACTCCAGGTCGGGTTCCGGGTTCGGTTCGTGGGGCGACCCTTCCCGCTCGTTTAGTCGGCGATACGCCGCGAACGCGCCGGTTCCGACCAGCACTCCGGAGAGGGCGAGGCCGACGCCGGACGTGAGGAAATCCGTCGTTCCGTCGAGCACGGTAGAGAGAATCGGATTCGAGCGGTCGAAGCCGTAGAGTCCGTCTCGCGTCCCGAGGACGACGTACTCTTCCGTGACACTCACCGTCATCGCGGGGGAGTCCGTTTCGAACAACCACCGACGGGTGCCGTCGTCGGCAGCGAGCGCGGAGAGACCGCCGTCACTGATAACGTAGACAGTGCCGTCACGAACGTCGCCCCAGTAGTAGCGAACGTCCGAATCGGACGTGTCGAACGTCCACCGCTCCGACCCGTCGGTGTTCACGGCGTAGACGACACCGTCGTACGACCTGGAAAATATCGCCCCGTCGGCCACGATGGGACGGAGCAGACCCCGTTCGGCCTGCACGTCGTACTGCCAGCGCATCGTCCCGTCGGTCACGTCTATCGCCGACAGGACGCTCCCCCAGTGATACAGCGTTCCCTCGTGCAAGATGGGAAAGGCAAACGATTCCTTGCCGAGGGAGACGAACCACTGCTCAGCGCCGTTTTCGGTCGAGAGGGCGTAGACGTTCCGTCCGTTCGTATCGAGACAGTACACCCGTTTTTCGTCCGCGAGCAGCAAAAAGAGGTCGTGCCGGTCGGAGTCGTTCGAACTCCAGCGTTCCGTTCCGTCGGCAATCGAATAGGCGTAGACACCGTCTTCGGTACCGGCGTAGAGCGTCGACTCGGTGTGAACGAATCGGTAGACGCGGTCTCCCTCCGGTGTGACTTCCCAGCGTTTCTCTCCCGACTCCGCATCGAGTGCGACGACCGTAGACTCGGCGCCCACGAAGACCGTTCCGTTTGCGACTTCGACCTTCGAGGGTCCCGAAACGACCTGCGAGGGACGTCCCGAAAGCGAGTGTCGCCAGCGTTCCTCACCGTTTTTCTCGTCGAGCACGACGATGGTATTCCTGGGTCCTCGCTCGTCGGTCTCGCTCTCGACGAGAGAGAGGACGCCATCCTCGACGGAGAGCGTGGACGCGGACGGGTACGTGGACGACCACCGTTTCTCGCCGCTCGACAGATCGACCGCATAGGCGTTCGCGCGGTTCGGGTCGCCCGCCCTGGTCGACGACGCGGCGAGCGCGTACACCGTCCCGTCCGCTACGACCGTCCGGAAGAACCCATCCCGCCTCGGTATCGTCCACCTCGGCTTCGGTGGATCACCTGTCGAATCGTTCGCGGGCGTCGTCTCGGCACGGCCCACTGCGGCGGCAACGCCGACTGTTCCGGAAGCCGTCAGAAATCCGCGTCTGGAGAGCAGCGGTGACGAGGGATTCATACTCGCATCGAACGGTGTCGAGTTATTTAGAGGTAGAGATGTTCGGCGAAAAATATGTCTCGCATCGGTGTCGAACCACCGATGCGCGTCGTCGAGGTCACGGACGGAATCGAGGAGGCCAGTGCGCTCGTGGTCGCCGGGATGCGAGCGGGGATGCACCGACAGCCCACAAACACAGGTTGGTGGACGTCCCGAGACCCCCAGTGCCGACGACGAAGGGGGAGTCGTCTGCGCGTCAAGACGCGACGAAGACCGGACACCCGGACGTTCGTGAAGCGGAAAGAACTTGCCAACTTGAGCCGTCCTCTCAGACATGGAAGCGAGTTCTGCCCAGCGCGAACGAGCGGCATCGGTCGTCGTCGTCGATTACGGACTCGGTAATCTCCGAAGTGCCGTCAAAGGGCTCGAACGCGCGGGGGCGAACGTGGAGGTTTCCGACGACCCCGCTCGGTTCGAGACGGCGGACGGCATCGTCCTTCCGGGCGTCGGTGCGTTCCGCGAGGGCGTCGAGAACGCCGGACCGTATCGTGGTGCGCTCGTCGATGCCGCAGAAGACGGGACCCCTGTGTTCGGCATCTGTCTCGGCATGCAGATGTTGTTGACGACGAGCGAGGAAGCCGAACACGCGGGGGAGGGAGACGTGACCGGACTCGACCTGATTCCCGGACGGAACGTCCGATTCGACGACGAACAGAAGGTCCCACACATGGGCTGGAACGAACTCTCGGTCGAGCGTGACCATCCACTCGTGGACGGCGTCGACGGGGAGTACGCGTACTTCGTCCACTCCTACTACGCCATCCCCGAGGACGACGACGCCATCGTCGCGACGACCGACTACGGAACCGAGTTCCCCAGCATCGTCGCCGACGAGTCGGGAACCGTCTTCGGAACGCAGTTCCACCCCGAAAAGAGCGGCGAGACGGGGCTTCGAATCCTCCGAAACTTCGTCGACATCTGTGAAAACGCTCGGTAACGCGACGCAGGTTCCGAACCAACGACGACCAGTTAGCTAAATTGAGGCGCTAATCCCCTTCCTCAAGGACCGAGGCGCGAAGCGCCGAGGGAGTAGGGAGGGGATACAGCGCCGCACAGTTCTCATACACTCCTCGGTGGCCGGCCCATAGGCCACCACAGTCGCAACACTTTTGTGCATAGAGTATATACTATGCATACGGTGAAACGGACCACAATCACGCTCCGAGAAGACCAACACGAGTGGATTCAGGAACACCACTTGAATCTCTCCTCGTTCATCCGCGAGCGACTTGACGAGTACATCGAGGAATACGAGTAGCACTATGTACTACGCCTACAAGTACCGTCTCAAGCCGTCTGACGCCCACCGCGAGGAGTTGGACCGCCACCGAGACATTTGTAGGCAACTGTACAACCACACGCTCTACCGCCTCAACGAGTACCAAGACGAACACGATGAGCTGCCGTCCATGACCACCCTGCGGTCGGAGCTACCCGACCTCAAGAAGTGGTGGGACGACCTCACGGACGTGTACTCGAAGGTTCTCCAAACCGTCGTGGAACGTCTGTTCGACAACCTCAAAGGACTCTCCAAGCTCAAAGAGAACGGCTACGGCGTCGGCCAACTCAAATGGAAGCCGCCACGCGAGTTTCTCAGTTTCACGTACAGTCAGTCTGGCTTCAAGCCTGACAAGAAGGGCGGTCAGACTGTCTTGTCCCTGTCGAAACTCGCGGACATACCGATACGACTCCACCGCGCCATCCCCAACGACGCCACCGTGAAGCAGGTCACGGTCAAGAAGGAACCGACGGGCGAGTGATTCGCCACGTTCGGTGTCGAAATGGACCGTGAACCACCCGAACCGCCCGAGAATCCCGAGAAGTGCGCCGGTATCGACGTGGGTATCCTCAAGTACGCTCACGACACCGACGGGACGGCGGTCGAGTCACTTAACCTCTCGGACGAACGTGAACGCTTGGAGCGAGAGCAACGGAAGCTCTCACGGAAGCAACACGGGTCGAACAACTACGAGAAGCAACGGCGGCGCGTTGCGAAGTGTCACGCCGACCTCCGACGGAAGCGCCGCGACCTCTTGCACAAGCTCTCGAACTACTACGCTCGGGAGTACGACCTCGTAGCGGTCGAAGACCTGAACGTCAAAGGGATGATGGAGTCTCCGTCGAACAGTCGTAACACCGCCTCCGCCGCGTGGCGGACGTTCCTCTCGTTACTTGAATACAAGTGCGAGCGCGAGGGGACGCACTTCGTGGCGGTCAACCCGAGAGGGACGACCAACGAGTGCGCGTCCTGCGGCGTTTCGACGGAGAAACCGTTGTGGGTCCGTGAACACTCCTGTCCCGCCTGCGGGTTTGAGGCGGACAGGGACGCGAACGCGGCGTGGAACATTCTTTCTCGCGGTCTGCAAGACATAGGAGTGGGATACTCCGAATCAACGCCTGTGGAGACTGCACTCCCTGTGGATACGCCTGTATCTGCAAAGCGCGTCGTGGAAGCAGGAAGCCCTACCCTCAAGGAGCGAACGGCGTCAGCCGTGAGCGAGTAGGGTAGGGTAGTTCACAGGAACTCGCGTACGTCCGAGTACCACATATCGTGGTGGTCTACCACGCCGATTCGCCGAGCGATTTTCGCGGCGATGACGTGCCAACACAGCGCCGCTGGGTCGTCGGGGTCGAGATTGTACTCGCTGTCCCGGCACGTACAGCCGTCCTCGACGATGTACTCGTCCTCGAAGCCGACGACGACCACGAAATCCCGGTACTCTTTGACTCGCCGTTCGGAGACCGCCTCGATGGCCTGTCGTCCCCGGTCGTCGTGCACCGCGAGGATATGCTGGACGACGTCCGGCGTGAGTTTGCCGACGTCGGCCAGTTCGACTTGCCACTGCTCGACGGGAGTCACGGCGGTCCCTCCCTGGGCGAGCGCGGCCGACGAACCTGGTTACACAGCGAACGCACGGGCCATCGGTTCGAAGGGGCGAAATAAACTCGTTCCGGTAGCGGGTAGAAGTTCACTTCGGTGTTGACGTTTCTGGGGAGAGGGGCCGAGTTTTGGTCACGTAATCGGTGACGGTGAGCCGAACCGTCTGTGCTGAAGTGTACTGATACGTACTGGAATGTACTGCCCGGACGAGTTGGCGCTTGCTGTGTGAGACCGTTTTGGTGAAGTCGTGTTCGGTGCTAGTGCTTAAGCAATGCCACGCCCTCACTCAGGAACTCCCCTTGGAGGCGCTTCGCGCCTCCTCCGTCCGTCCCTTCGTTCGCCCGTTGCCTCCAGGCCGCAGGCCGGGCGCGCTCCAGCGCGCCCGGCCAAGCTAAGCCGACCAGCCGCTTTTGGCGGTTGCTCGGCCAGCGACTCGCGGTGGCAGGACGGCCATTCGCCACACTGAATCCCGTTGGTACGTGCCGAGTCGGGCCGCGAGCGGCCCGACTCGACTTTGGCGGCCTGGAGGCAACGGGTGAACGACGGAGGGAACGAGCGGCGTAGCCACGAGTGACCGACCGAGTGAGAGCGTGGCGTTGCTCAAGCATCAGCAGTCACGACAGCCCTGTTTGGTTTATCTCCTCGTCCTCGGTTCCCAATCACCGCTCGTCCCAGTGAACGTGACTGTGCTCGAGCACCAGACGACTTTTCCCATCGCTGTCGCGGTTGAACCCGCATGCCTTTTCGCGCCGCGACCCGGACTGCGAACCATGAACGTCCGCGAGGGAGGAGTCGAGGTGGTCGTCCCCGAACAGGAGGGCGACTCCATCACCGACGACGTGTTCTTCAACCCGGTACAGGAGTTGAACCGCGACCTGACGGTGGCCGTCCTGCGAACCTACCGCGACCGCGAACCGCGGGCGGAGAGCTACCTCGACGCGATGGCCGCCTCGGGCATTCGCGGGGTTCGGGCCGCCGCGAACGAGTGGGACGTGACCTGCGCCGACATCGACCCCGAGGCGGTCGAACTCTGCCGCGAGAACTTCGCGCGCAACGACCTCTCGGGCGAGGTCGTCCACCGGAACGCCAATGCGCTCATGCACGAGTCGGTGTTCGACGTGGTGGACATCGACCCCTTCGGGACGCCCATCCCCTTCGCCGACGCCGCGTTCGCCAACACGCGCGACCTCGTCTGCGTCACGGCCACCGACACCGCCCCGCTCTGTGGCGCACATTTCCACAGCGGGGTCAGAAAGTACAGCGCCATCCCGCGGAACACCGACTACCACGCCGAGATGGGCGTACGCATCCTCCTCTCCGCGCTCGCGCGCACCGCCGCGCGCTACGACGCCGGTGTGACGCCCTTGCTCACGCACGCGACGAACCACTACGTTCGCACTTACCTCGAACTCGACCACAGCGCGACCGACGCGAACGCCGCCGTCGACGAACTCGGCCACCTCTACCACTGCGAGGACTGTCTCCACCGCGAGTACGACCACGGACTCGTCGCCGACCCACCCGAACGCTGTCCGGCCTGCGAGAGCACCCGCGTCGTCACCGCGGGGCCGGTCTGGCTCGGCGCGACCCACGACGCGGAGTTCGTCGCCTCCGTCCGCGAAGCGGTGGCCGAGGAGATGGGAACCGCGAAACGGGCCACGAAGCTCCTGAACACGCTCGAAGGAGAACTCCACGAACCGACACACTACGACCAGCATCGCCTCTGCAAGGAGTGGACGCGGTCAGCTTCCGGTATGGACGAGTTCCTGGCCCGACTGCGAGACGCGGGGTACGATGCCTCGCGCACCCACTACGGCGGGACGACGTTCAAGACGAAAGCGAGCGTCGCGGCGATTCGAGACGCGACGCGACCGTAGCGAAATTTTTAGTGCGATTTCGACGAAACACTGCCCGTGAATCTCGGAGCACCAGTACGCGCAGCAGCAACAGCACGCGCGATCGTATCGCGGGCGCGTGAGCAGGAGATAACGTTTCTCGCCGCCAGCATCGCCTACTACGCCTTTGTCTCGATACTGCCTGCGCTGTTGTTGGCGCTCGCGCTCGCGTCGTTCGTAGGCGGCGACGCGTTCGCCACCGACGTCGTCGGCCTCGTCCAGAGCTTTCTCTCACCCAAGGCACGGGACACGGTACAAAAGGCCCTCTCTAACGCCTCGGGACGTGGCAGTGCGACGGTCCTCGGGGCCCTCGTCCTCACGTGGAGTACCCTCAAGGTGTTTCGGGGTCTCGACGAAGCGTTCTCGCGGGCTTACGGCGTCCACCCGGAAGAATCGTTCGTCGAGACGGTTCACGACGCCCTCGTCGTGCTGGTCGTCATCGCCCTCGCAGTCGGTGGTATCACGCTCGTCAATCTCGTGCTCTCTCTGCTCTCGTGGATTCCGTTCACGGGGACGCTCACCTCGCTCGTCCTCCTGTTTGCACTCGTGCCGGTGTTTCTCCCGCTGTACTACTTCTTTCCGGACACGGACGTGACGCTTCGTGAGGCGGTTCCCGGTGCCGTGGTGGCGACCGTCGGCTGGACCGGGCTGCAGGTGGCCTTTCAGATGTACGTCGAATCGGCGGCGCAGTTTTCGGCGTACGGGGTGCTCGGCGGTGCCCTCCTGCTCGTCACGTGGCTTTACTTCGGGTCGATAATCCTCCTTCTCGGTGCAGTCGTGAACGCCGTCCTCGCCGGAAGTGGCTTCAGGAAAACTAAAGACGTGGGAGAAACCAAGAAAAGACAGCAGGTAGACCGAGGAGAGCACATGAACGACGATACAGAGCAGTCCGCACCGGACATTCTCGAACTGCACGACGACGTGGAACGTCTTCGCTCGGAGTTCGAGGAGTTCGAGCACGATGTCGACGAGCGAACGGTTCAGAAACCCGAACTCGAGTCGGAACTGAAACGATACGTCCGCAAGCGCATGCGGCGCGGGCACGCGCGGGGGTGGGGGCCGTACCTCGTCCTCTTGTACGGAACCCTGATGACGGTCGGGGCGTTCCGCTATCTGGACGGAGGGTGGGCTATCGCCGCCATGCTCATCGTTTGGCTCTCGACGCTCGGCCTGTACACCCTGATGGTGCTGGTCGGCTTCGGCGTCAGTGCGGTGGGCATGCCGGCGCGCGTCGGCGGAACTATCCGAAACTGGCGCTCGTAACGATGACCAGAGGATGGGGTATCGTCGAACTGCTTCACGACGTTCTGCCCGGGTGGTCGCGGGAACTGTTCGTGTTCGTAACGCAACTCGGTGACGCATGGTTTCTGTTCCTCGTCGGCGCGCTCCTCTACTGGTTCAGTGACGACCGCGAACGGTTCGGTTTCGTCATCGGCGCGACGATTGGTGCGCTCGCGCTCACCCTCGCGCTGAAGGAGTTTTTCGCGCTCCCCCGTCCACGCAGTGCACTCCAGTTCGGTTACGCCACCGGTTACGGCTTTCCGAGCGGACACGCCATCGGTTCGACCGTGTTCTGGGGGTCGCTCGCGGTGACGATAGACCACTGGGCGCGGCGAATGCGAGTGGTGGCGGCGGCCGGCATCGTCGGCCTCGTTTCCTTCTCGCGTCTCGTTCTCGGTGTTCACTTCACCGTCGACGTGGTGTTCGGAATCGGAGTCGGAATCGCCTACCTCGTCGTTCTCGTCGTGGGGTTGAACCGGCGGCCACTCTCTGCGTTCGGCCTCGCCGTCGTCTGCGCGCTCGCGGCCGCCGCAATCGCATTCAGTACGCCCTCCGAGACCCCCCACGCGTTCGACTCGCTTTTCGATTCGGTCGCGGCACTCGGCGGAACGACCGGGGCGCTCCTGACGTGGTGGACGCTCGGCCCGCCGGAGGAAGCGGTCGCTGCTCCTAGAATGGTCGGCGGCGTTCTCGCACTCGGCGGACTGTCGTATCTTGGTCTCGAAGTGTCGCTACCGATAGTCGCGGTGTTCGCAGTCAACGCGGTCGTGCAGGGTGGAATACTGGCGTATCCGAAGATTGCCGGTAGAAAAGCGGTCGAAAAGGAACCGAGTTAGAACTTCTCTAGGTACTTCTCTTTCTCCCAGCCGGAGACGTACATCTTGTACTCGTCGTGTTCGGATTTCTTGGCCTTGATGAACTTCTCGGTGACGTGGTCGCCGAGGGCTTCCCGGACGACGTCGTCTTCTTCGAGCGCGTCCAGCGCACTCATGAGCCTTCCGGGGAGCATCGTGATACCGTGTTCTTCACGCTTCTCCTCGTCGAACTCGTAGATGTCGTCGCGGACGGGGTCGCCAGGGTCGGACTCGTTTTCGATACCGTTCAGGCCCGCCTCGATGATGGCCGCCAGCGCGAGATACGGGTTACACGACGGGTCGGGACTGCGAATCTCGAACCGCGAACTCGTTCCGGCGGCGTCGGGGACGCGGATGAGCGCCGAGCGGTTCACGTCGCTCCAGGCGATGTAGACGGGGGCCTCGTACCCCGGGACGAGACGTTTGTAGGAGTTGATGGTCGGGTTGGTGATGGCGGTGAACGCCTTGGCATGGTCGAGGACGCCGCCCATGAAGTGGTAGGCCGTCTGGGAGAGGTTGAACTCGTCGTCGTCGTCCGCGAAGGCGTTGCCGTCCTCGTCGAAGAGGCTGATGTGACAGTGCATGCCCGACCCGTTGATTTCGGCGATGGGTTTCGGCATGAACGTTGCGTGGATGTCGTTCTGTTCGGCGACGGCACGAACGACGGCGCGGAAGGTGGCGATGTTGTCCGCCGCGGAGAGGGCGTCGTCGTATTTGAAGTTGATCTCGTGCTGGCCGTCTGCGACCTCGTGGTGACTGGCCTCGATTTCGAAGCCCATCTGTTCCAGCGTGAAAATGACCTCACGACGCACGTCACTCGCCATGTCCTTGGGTGCGAGGTCGAAGTAGCCGCCCGAGTCGTGGGGGATGGTCGTCGCTTTCCCCTCGTCGTCCTTCTCGAACAGGAAGAACTCGGGTTCCGGGCCGATACTGACGGTGTAGCCCATCTGTTCGGCCTTCGAGAGGACGCGCTT
This sequence comes from Haladaptatus ordinarius, assembly GCF_054177595.1. Taxonomy (NCBI): domain Archaea; kingdom Methanobacteriati; phylum Methanobacteriota; class Halobacteria; order Halobacteriales; family Haladaptataceae; genus Haladaptatus; species Haladaptatus ordinarius. The sequence continues at coordinate 74,238 of NZ_JBPEHH010000003.1, forward strand.
CAAGACCTGCCGGGGGCCACCATCGAACGGCGTTCCGTCGGTGTTCACGACGTCACAGATGAGACGAGCACTCGCCGTGTCGCCGTCGGAGCGCCACGGGAGAACGGTGAACGTCGACGGGTCGGGTTCGAGGCGCATGTCGCTTTCCTGAATACGGGCGAACCCCTCGATGCTCGAACCGTCGAACCAGATTCCTTCGTCGAAAGCTTTCTCGACCTGGTGGGCAGGGATGCTGACGTTCTTGACCGTCCCCGTGATATCGGTGAACTGGAGGCGAACGAAGTCGACGTTCTCGCGCTCCAGTTCGTCTAGAACCTCCTGCTCTTCTTTCGATAAGCCTGCCTCCTTTTTGGTGGCAATATTTCCATCTGTCATCTTTATCGACACTGTACGCAAATACATCCACCATTAAAACAGTAACGGTTGGTCAACTGTGCAATTTTGGGCCAGAATTGGATATTCGTTAAATTCTAATGTGAGGAGTGGGTTGGTTGGTGTAATGACGTACGAAAATCTGGATGCGAGACTGGTAAACGAACTCCTCGGTGACGGACGGGCGAGTTTGCGAAGCCTCGCCGAGAAACTGGACGTGTCGGTGACGACTATCTCGAATCATCTGGCGGATTTAGAAGAGAATGGTGTCATTCAGGGGTACACACCTCGCATCGATTACGACGCGCTGGGATACGACGTGACGGCCATCATCCAGTTGAAAGTCGAAGGAAACGCGCTCCCCGAAGTGACCGACCGACTGCAAGACCACGACCAGATGATAAGCGTCTACGAGGTGACGGGGGACTACGACATCATCGCCATCGGGAAGTTCCGCGATACGGACGGGATGAACGAACAAATAAAGACGCTCCTCATCGACCCCGATATCAAAGAGAGCAACACGAGCGTCGTGTTGAACGCGCCGAGCGAGCACGAACAGTTCAAACTCGAAGTGGACGAATGACCAATAGTTCTTAGGTCACCGGACGTGACGTTTTACGCATGGGCGTCATCGCGGAGTTTACGATTCGTGCGCCGGCCCTCGTGCTAACGTCGACGCTCGAATCGGTTCCGGAGATGACCGTCGAACTCGAACAGCAGATGGTCGCGACTGCCTACACGCCACTGCTCATCGTGTGGGCGACGGGAGGCGACTTCGAGGCGTTCGACGACGCCCTGCGCCGTGACGACACAATCGCCTCACACACCGTCGTCGAAGACTTCGAAGCGCGGAAACTGTATCGGCTCGAACTCGACCGTGAGAACCTCCTTCCCGTCTATCCCGCCTACCAGAAATTCGGTGCCGTTCCGATGGCGGGACACGGCAAGGCGGGCGTCTGGCGACGACGAATTAGATTTCCCGACCGGACTGCACTGGTCGAGTTCCAACAGTTCTGTGAACACGAGGACATCGAATTCTCCCTCAAGCGACTCTACACGCCGAACGACGACGAGATGCTGTTTCAGTTGACGGAACCACAGCGGGAAGCACTCGTCGCCGCCCACCAGGGCGGATACTTCGACGTGCCGCGGAACGCGACGCTCGCGGATTTAGGTTCGAAACTCGGCGTCAGCAAACAATCCGTTTCCGAGCGGTTGCGACGCGCACAATCACGCCTCGTCGCGGAGACAGTTATCGAAGGGGGAGAGGACCCCTAATATAAAAGCCCCGATTTGTAAGGACAACAGTAAGGGCGCTACCGTAACTACTATTTCTCGCCCGTCGACAGACGCTCGGACACATATGGTCTCCAGCGACAGACGGCCCACCAATGCGACCAACGAAATCCGACTCCCTCACGCCATCCGTCAGTTTCTCCATCCTCGCTAGCCGACGACGACGAATCGTGCTCCGTGAACTCTTCGACCACGGGCGGTCGGTGAGCGTGGCGAACCTCCGACGGAGTATCGAACGCGAGCAACCGGACGCCGACCGCAGACGGATTGCTGGCGAACTCCACCACACCCACCTTCCGAAACTCGAAGCCGCCGGCCTCGTGTTCGTCGATGGAACCGACGTCACGCTTACCGAATACGGCGCGGGAATCGAACCGTACCTTCTACTGACGGGGGACGAAACGCCGAAAAAATAATCGCGTTCGAAACGAGAGAACGGTCGGTCGGACAGTGCGTCTTCGACGAGGGGGTGAAACCTATCCTCGGCGTTACATCGCACCGCCCATGCCACCCATACCGCCCATGCCGCCCATGCCACCCATGCCGCCGGGGGCACCGCCGGGGGCGCCGCCTTCGTCGTCGTCGTCGTCGGTGCTGCCACCCTTGAGGTCGCCTGCAGCGATGACGTCGTCGATGCGGAGGAGCATGACGGCCGCTTCGGTGGCGCTCTCGACTGCCTGGGTCTTCACGCGGAGCGGTTCGACGACGCCGTCTTCTTCCATGTCGACGATGTCACCAGTGTAGGCGTCGAGGCCTGCACTTGTGTTGCCGCCGTCGTGTTTGCTACGCAGGTCGACGAGCGAGTCGATGGGGTCGAGACCCGCGTTCTCGGCGAGGGTGCGCGGGATAATTTCGAGCGTGTCGGCGAACGCTTCGACGGCCAACTGCTCGCGGCCTCCGACGCTGTCCGCGTAGTCACGCAGGGCGAGGGCGAGTTCCGTCTCGGGTGCGCCACCGCCGGGGAGCACTTTGCCGTCTTCGAGCGTGACGCGAACCACACCGAGACTGTCCTCGACGGCGCGCTCGACTTCGTCCACAACGTGTTCCGTACCGCCGCGGAGGATGAGGCTGACCGATTTGGCCTCTTCGACGTCCTCGACGAAGATGCGCTGGTCGCCGCCGACGTCTTTCTGGGCGACGCTACCGGCGAAGCCGAGGTCGTCTTCGGTGATGTCGTCGACGTTGCTCACGAGACGAGCACCCGTCGCGCGGGCCAGTTTCTCCATGTCGCTGGATTTGGCGCGGCGGACGGCGAGGATGCCTTCCTGTGCGAGGAAGTGCTGGGCCATATCGTCGATGCCGCCGTCGACGAAGACGACGTCCGCACCGACGTCCACCAGTTCGTCGACCATGTCGCGGAGCTGTTTTTCTTCCTGGTCGAGGAACTGCTGGAGCTGGTCGGGGTCGGTGACGTTGACCTCGGCGTCGATCTCCGTCTCCTTGATTTCGAGTGCGCTGTCGATGAGGGCGACGTCGGCGTCCTCGGCGAAGTACGGCATGTTGTCGTGGACGCGCTCTTTGTCGATGATGACGCCCTCGACGAGTTCGGAGTTGTCGATGGTGCCACCGACGACCTTCTCGACTTTGATGTTGTCCGTGTCGATGCCCTCGTCGTCGGCGACGCTCTGGACGGCGTCGACGACGAGTTCGGAGAGGTGGTCTTTGGCGCTCTCTGCGCCCTTCCCGGTCATCGCCGTGGCGGCGATCTTCTGGAGGTACTCGGAGTCCTCGGCGTCCACGTCGATGGACATCTCTTCGAGGACTTCCTTGGCCTTCTCGGCGGCTTGACGGTACCCCTGCGCGAGCGTGGTCGCGTGGATGTCCTGTTCGAGGAGGTCTTCAGCTTTCTGGAGTAGTTCGCCCGCGACGACGACGGCACTGGTCGTTCCGTCACCGACTTCGTCCTCCTGGGTCTCGGCGACTTCGACGACCATGTTGGCCGCCGGATGCTCGATGTCCATCTCTTTGAGGATGGTGACACCGTCGTTCGTGACGACGACATCGCCCATCGAATCGACGAGCATCTTGTCCATTCCCTTCGGGCCGAGTGTGGTACGTACGGCCTCTGCAACCGCCTTTCCGGCGGTGATGTTCATGGACTGGGCGTCGCGCCCGGAGGTTCGCTGGCTGTCCTCCGAAAGAACGATGAGGGGCTGATTACCCATTGGCTGTGACATAGTCATCAGATTCGTTGATTGCGATTCTATATAAACCTTTCCGAAAGAACCAGCGAGTCCACCCCAAACGTGGCACGGAAGCGAGTGTTACTCTGTCACAGAGAGGGTTTATAAGTGAAAACGGAGAGGACGCGAATCGGTGGTAGCGGTCGGTGTGACGGTGTCGGTCTTCAGTCGCCGAACAGGTGGTACGCTTCGTGCGAGAGGGAGAGTGAGCGGTCAGCCCGTATACTGGTGATACTCCATCCCTTGTCGTTTCATCTCGTTGCGCTTGCGTTCGAGGAACGAGTACACTGCACCGTGAGGAGCCCCGTCGAGAATCATCTCAGCGGCGCTTCTGACCGTTTCGACCTGTTTCGGCTGGCCGATGATGCCGAGCGTCGTCCCGTAGATGACCACGTCTGCGCCCGTCAGTTCCTCCATCAGTTGGCGTGTTCTTCCGTTCTCGCCGATGAGGCGGCCTTTCTGGCGCTGAAGGTCGTTTTTGTTGCGGGCGGCGGCGTCGATGTTCACGATGTCGAACAGCATCAGGTCATCTTCGAGCAGGGTCAGGGCGTCTTCCGGCGCGAACCCGCGGCCGATCGCTTTGACGATTTCCGGTGCTTTCAGCCCGCGAACCGGGTCACCGGTCTGTTCGACCCGAACCGACCCGTCGTCGGAGTCGATATCGAGGCGCACCTCTGCACGGCTCTCGATTTCGCGCATCGTTTCACCACCTTCACCGATGAGAACACCGATTCGGTCCTGCGGAATCGTCACGTGTTTCATGGAAAATCCTACCACCTGGGACGGTTTAAGCCCTTCCCTAGCCACCTTTTGCTGCGGTCGGGAGCCGAAACCAGCGCCGCGTGGTGCTGGTTTCGGCCTTCCTCCCTGGCAAAATCTGGACCAAGAGCACCGGAAGACGTTCCTGCTCGCTGACGATCCGCGGGCGTGCGACTTCCGAGCCATTTCGCTCGCGTCGCTCACGAAGACACTCCTCACCCCCTTCGGGGGTTCGTCGGCCCGGAAAATCTCCGATTTTCCGGTGAGTATGCTGGCTCTTGGTGGTCGTGTCGCTTGCTGATTTCTGACGGTTGTGTCACCAGGCGACTCTGGCGGTTGTGTCACCGGCCTATCGCTCAATCGCGGTGCTCGTTCGCCGTCGAACGTGGTGGTTCGGCCTTCGAGGAGATTCCGCAGGGATTACTTCTCGGGGTCGGCGTGCTCTCGAATCCACGCTTCGAGTTCGTCGCCCCGAACGTCGAGTCCCTGTCGCTGGAAGAACGACGCGATGTTCGCACAGTCCCGCGTGAGGAACTCACCGCTGTTGGGGTGGTGGAAGGTGACCGCCTGCCCGACGTCGATGAGACAGAGTTCGCCGTTGCTGACGAGGATGTTGTACTCCGAGAGGTCGCCGTGGACGAGACCCGCGTCGTACAGTCGGCGCATGTACTCCCGAACGACGCCGAATGCGGTTTCCGGGTTTTCGAGTCGCGCGTCCGCGAGTGTGGGCGCGCGCCTGCCGTCGTTTCCCATGAACTCCATCACCAGTACGTTTCGCTGGACTGCGATGGGTTCCGGAACGCGAACCCCGGCGTTCCGGGCGCGTTTGAGGTTGGCGAACTCCTTTCGAACCCACGCGATGACGATGCGCTTTTTGTCGCCGCCGAGTTCCTCGAAACGCGGATCGCCGACGAGGTACTCGCGCATATCGCGGAAGTTGCTGGCGTTGATGCGGTAGATTTTGACCGCGACCTCCTCGTGGTCGTCGTCGCCCAGTGCGTTGTAGACGGTCGCCTCCTTACCGGATGAGATGGGGCCACCGAACGCCTGGACGTATCCGTCTTGAACGAGTTTGTAGAGCGCCGCGAGGGTCGCGTCGTCGAAGACGGACTGCTCGACTTTGAACTGCTCGGAGTCTTTGACCCGCTTTCTGAACTGGTCGAACTCGCGGTCACGGCGACGCGCGATTCGGTCGGCTTCGGTGTCGGAAACGTCTATCTCCTCCCACTCGTCGCCGGGGGTCTCCGCGTTCTCCTGGTCGAGCAATCCGTACTCCTCGTTCATCTACGCATGACTATGAGGAGGAGGGGTAAAAGCGTGGCCCGTCAGTACGTCTCCCGGTGGAGGATCTCTTCGACCGACCGCCGCGGGAGACGCGCCGACTCCTCGCCACCGCTGGGACCGACTGCGACGAGCATCACCGGAATCTCGTCGTCGGGCAGGCCGAGAAACTCGGCGATGCGCTCCTGGTCGAATCCGATCATCGGTGTGGCGGCCAGCCCGCGTGCGTGCGCGGAGAGCAGTATATTTTCGGCAGCGAGCGAGACGTTTCGAATCGCGTAATCTCGTCCGAACCGGTCGTCGTCGTACATCTCGACCGACTGCGCTTTCGTCTGCTCGGCCGCCTCCCTGTCCATCCGTCCCGCCTCAACCCACTCCTCGAAGACGCGGTCTGCCGTCTTCGCGTCGGTGTGCCCGACGACGAGGATGGCGGTACCCGCATCTCGGATGTGCTCTTGGCCGTAGGCGATTTCCACGATTTCGTCCAGTCGCTCCTCGTCCTGGACCGCGACGAACTCCCAGGGTTGGAGGTTGTACGACGACGGGGCGAGTGCCGCATCTCGAATCAGTTCCTCCAGCGTTTCGTCGTCGAGATCGACATCGGGGTCGAAGTTGTGCCCCGACCGGCGGGTTCGAAGCGCCTCGATGGCGTCGGGAAACTCCGCGTCGTGGGCTATCTCACGGTCTTCGAAGGAGAGTTCACTAGACACACCGGAACCCAGGCGCTCCGCAGTTAACCGAAGCCGGAAAACGGCGGCACTTTCCGATTGGGGTGTGTTGACATCCTCCCCGCGCTAAAGCGCGAGGATTCCTCGAAGGGGATATTAAGGTTGCGCGTTTCCTCGGGAGCGAAGTACGCTTTCGCGTCCTCCCTCAACGGTTGCCGTCCAATTATGACCAGGGACGTGCGTTCCAGCGCGTATAGCCGTGTCAAGCGGCCTTCCCACCCATGTTCAATGGGCGTTTCATCGGGACGGAATACCGTCCGTCCCTCTGCGACAGGGTATTCAGCCTGCTGGGTACCACCAGCAGCGTCAGACGACCTGGAGTCCCGGACGTGGTGGACTGGGCTTCGACTTTCTTACCCGGGCGAGTGAGACGACGAAGCCGTCGAACGGTCGAAGACCGGAACTCGAAACCGGGGAACGTCGGTAGTATAGATACGGCGGGAGAACGCTTAATCTTACCGTTCGTGGAATATCCGGCCCTGCTATCGGCGGCGGTTGTCGAGTACTTTGTCGGATTCATCCCCGCGCAAAAGGGCGAGGCTTTCTCCTCGATTCTACATAACGCCTCGAAGATGGCGAGTCGATTCGAACTGGTCGAAAGCGACGACAGGAGACGAACGAAAAACCGAGCAACGGGACGAGAGATGGACGACACGACCACCGGAAATCGGCAGGTGACACGACAGCCAGAAATCGGCAAGCGACACAGACGCCAAGAGCGAGCGATTCACCGGAAAATCGGAGATCTTCCGGGCCGAGGAACCCCCGGAGGGGGTGACGAAGGCTTTTGGTGCAGATTTTTCCAGGGAGGCAGGGCGAGACGAACGCCGCGCGGCGTTCGTCTCGCCTCCCGACCGCAGAAAAAGGTGCTATTGGATGTGCCCTTCTTCTCGCAGCTGGTCTGCGTCCTGCTTGTCGTAGCGCCACGTGATGTCGGCCTTCTCGTCTTGCCAGTCCCACGGCTCGACGAGCACGATGTCGTCCTCCCGAATCCAGATGCGCTTTTGCATCTTCCCCGGAATCCGGGCGGTTCGTTCTTTCCCGTCTGCACAGCGTACTTTGACGCGATTCGCACCGAGCATGTTCGTGACGGTTGCGAACACCTCGTCGTCGTCTGGCATGCGGAGGTTTTTGCGTCCGCTGTTGTCGCTCATGGCTCAGTATTTGCGCGGGATACCTTTAAATCCGCCGTCCTGTGCGACGACTAGCCCTTCATCCGAAGAGTCACGGAAGGGGAGAAAAATCGTATCGGACATGGCAACCACCGAGACGAAAGAACTGACGACGACCGACGACTGGATGGACGCAGTTCCGATTCTCGGGCAACTGTGGACGGACGCGGGCGAATCAGAGATTCTCTCGTGGCGAGACGAATCGGGATACCGACTCGTCGGGCTGTTCGCGGACGACGAGTTGGTCGGCGTCGCTGGTGTCTCCATCCAACGAGTGCTCCACCACGCCCGCCACGCGTGGATTCACGATTTCGTCGTCGACGAAGAACACAGGGACGATGGATACGGGACGACCCTCCTCTCGGAAGTCAAGGAGTGGGCACGCCGACGAGAGTGCGAGTACGTGGCACTGGCCGCTCGGCTCGAAAACGAAGAGGCCCAGCAGTTCTACGAGAAAAACGGTGTGAAGCGATGGGGGTACGTGATGGAGACCGAGTTGTAGCTTCGCCGTAACTGCCACTTTTAAGGCCGTTCCACACACACTCCGCGCTATGTTCGGGAAACTAGGTGCGAAGGGCGTCGTTGGCCTGCTCGTACTCCTCGGCGGAATCGGTGTTATCGCGGTGGAAAGTCTCGTCATCGCAGCAGGAATCGCCCTCGTCGTCGTCGGCTTCGTCCTGACCGCGTGGGGATTGGTTTCTGGACTGTTAGAGAGCTTCGGAATGGCGGGGATGATGGGTGGTGGATACGAGTAGAAGACGGTTACTCTCCACTTGCGACCGTTTACTCCGTCTGTCGAATCTTCTTTCGCCCCGGTTCGATGAGTTCATCCAGGTACGTCGCCAGCGCGCCCTTGGCGTCCGCCGGGTGCAGTTCGCCGCTCTCCAGGTCGACGGCGAGCGATTCGTAGTCGTCGTACTCCAGGTTGCCGCCGTACTTCTCGGGGCGTTCGACCACGACGCGCTCGAAGCGCGGGAAGACGTGGTACTCGAAGATTTGCAGGACGGGGTTTTCGAGGTCGCCCTCGGGATCGCGGGTCGGCGGACAGAACGCGTCGTTGACCTTCTCCTCGATGTCCTCGGTCGAATCCTGCATCGAGATGGTGACGCCCTCGCTCGAAGACATCTTGCCTTCGCCAGACGAGAGTTCTGCGATGAGCGGGTGGTGGAGGCAGGTCGGCGCGTCGTAGCCGATACTCGGGAGGGTATCGCGGGCCAGCATGTGGACTTTCCGCTGTTCCATCCCGCCGATAGCGAGGTCTAAGTCGAGGTAGACGATGTCGAGCGCCTGCATCAGGGGGTAGACGGCCTGCGAGACTTTCGTCGACTCACCGCTCTGTATCTCGGCCATCGCGCGCTTTGCTCGGTTGAGCGTCGTCTCCAGTTCCAACGAGTGTAAGTCGAGCACGTAGTCGTCGTCCATCTGGAACTCGGAGCCGAGACGGAACTCCGTGTTCTCCTCGTCCAGCCCGTAGGCGATGAACTGCTCTTTCATCCGGTCTGCCGTCTCGCGTATCTCCTCGAACGTCCCCTTGTCGTTCAGGTAGGCGTGGACGTCCGCGAGCAGGATGACGATTTCGAAGCCCGCCTCTTGTAAGTCGATGAGCTTGTTCGCACCCAGCATGTGCCCGATGTGGAGCACGCCGGATGGTTCGTAGCCGACGTAGGCACGCTTTCCGTCGGGGTCGTCTGCGAGTTCGCGTACCTCCTCTTCGGTCACCAACTCCTCGGCGTTCCGGGAGATTAGCTCGTAGGTATCCATGCGCGGGAAGAGATGGTTCAGCGGCTTTAGGGTTACGTCATTGGACAAGGAACAAGTCGGCGGGGACGAAACGCGGAGTATGAACGCGTCACGAATCGGACTCTGGTTGGTCGTCGTCGGTGGTCTCGCGCTGTACCCCGCAGTCCGACTCGGGCAGGACCTCGGGACCACGACGAACGAGTACGTCCTGTTGTACGCAGCGATACTGATGGTCGGCTTCGGCGTCGTCGTCTGGGGATTGAGCGTCCTCCGAACGCTCACGGGCGAGTGGACGAGCTAATCCGATCTACCTGCTCGACCCGCGTCCGTCCGCCCGCCGTTCTGCACGGTGTTCGCTGATGAGCTGGTCGAGTTGTTCGGTCTTCTCCGCTTTCCGTCGCGCTTCCGCCCGCTCGTGCCAGTCGTCGACGACCGCCTCGACTTCCGACTCTCGCGCCACGGCGAGTTCGTCTACCTCCTGAATCGTCACCTCGCTCGCCGGGCCGACCGGTATCTCGTGTTCGAACAACACGTCGTCTGCCACGTCCGAGATGCCGCCTGCCTTGAGCACGACGCGGGGGTCGATGTCGGCCAGCCGTTCGGCAGTCGACCGTCCCGCACCACTCGCGTCCCGCAGGTAGACGACGTCGTCCTCGGTGAGCCCGTAGCTCTCGTGGGCCGCGTCGATGGCATCGTTGGTGAACTTGTCGATGGGTTTGACCGCGACGAGTCCGGCTTTCTTCTCGGCGACGTCACTGAAGTTCGAGTGGTCGAGTTTCCACAGTTCCTTGAGCCGAGCGAGTTTGCCTTCCAGTTCTGCCACCGTCTCGTCACGCTCGTCGAGTTCACGCTCCAGTCGGTCGTTCTCGCGTTCGAGTCGGGATATCTCCCGACGCTCGCGGACCTGTCGGCGTTCTTCCCGCCGGGCCTCGGAGAGTTTGCGTTCTAGTTCCTCGATGCGCTCGTCTTTCGTCTCGACCGTCTCGCGCAGGTCGTCGGTGTGCGATTGGAGGCGTTCGACCTGCGATTCGAGTTGCTTGATTCGCTTCTCCTCGGCGGTGAGTTCACGGGGGGTGTGTTCCGGGTCGTCCGCTTCGGGTTCCGGGTCGTCCGAGAGGTCGGCGAGCACCGCTTCGACGCTCTCGTCGCCTGCGACCACGCGGGCGGTCACGTCGCCGCGACTCATCTGCGCCGGCACCTTCCGGGCGATACGCCGGAACTGGTCTTCGTAACCGTCGAACGCGAACAGTGCGGCGGCCATCGCGTCGCGTTCGTGGTCGTTGTCGTAGTCGTCGTTTCGCGTTCGATGCTGTTTCTCGTCCACCGGGAGGTCTTTCTCCGGCGTCCACGGGGCGGCGTCGAAACTCCGGCGAATCTTCTCGACGGTCTCGGGCATCGGTGTCACGTCCGCCGCGACGACGACGGGCCGCCCGCGCTCGATTATCCACTCGATGACGTCGGCGGTGTCGGCGGTTCGCGTGCTCCACACGTCGAGCAGGGTACCGTCCAGGTCGGTCAGGGCGACCGCCGTCGTCGTCCCGGGGTCAATACCGACGATGACGTGGTCTCTGCGCTTGACGAGGGGTTCGAACTCGATACCGTCTCGACGGAGACGGTCGATTTCGATGCGCACGTCGCCCGAGCGGAGCGACGAGACGGGGATGTCGCTGGGCCGGGCATCGACTTCGAAGACCGCGTTCGCGTAGCCGCCGTACTTCTCGGTCACCTCGCGCTCGTAGTCGAGTCCCGCACTCCGGATTTTCGACTCCACGTCACGAGAACACTCCTTCACGGAGCCGTGGATTCGCCGGGTGAAGCGGTCTTCGCTCCACCCACCTTTTCCGGTCGAGCGCCCCCGCGACACCTTGACGCGGGTAGTGTCGGTGAACGCCGACACTTCGTAGCCGACGTTCATCGCGGCGAGACGGGCGGCCGCTTCCGCCTCGCGCATGGGCTCTTTTCCGTAGGGAACGCCGTGTCGAGACGTGACCCGTGAGAGAGGTTCCGGTCGCTCCGCGCCGGTCACCTGCACCAGCCGAGTTCCGGCGGGGAGTCCTCGGAGGAAGTGGACGAGGGCGTCCTTGTCGGCGGCGAGTTCGTACATGTTGTCGGTCGCGACGAGCGCGGGTTCGTCGCGCTCTACGAGTCGCCGGAGTTTCCGACCGGAGACGACGTCGCGGTCTATCTGCTCGCCGTCGTAGACGACGAGCGCGTAGGAGGGAGAATCGCCCCGTACGTCCCCGCTCTGGATGTCGACTCCGAAGACGAGGGCGTCAAGAGCGCTGGTTCGCTCGCTCACGGTTCGTGATAGGAACCCTCGAAATATAAATCCGGCGCGGAAATCACCGTGCGAGACCGCCCAGGAACCCACTCGTTGCGACGAGTGTGGCTCCGGCGAGCGGTGCGACGACACCCGAGCCGAGGACGACGAGCCAGAGTCCCGGCTGTGCCGTAAACGAACTGTAGATCGCGACGTAGACGAAACAGACGCCGGCGGTTCCACCGACGACGATGCCGTCACGGAGGCCACTCCGAGCACCGCGCACTCGCCCGAGAGCGAGTCCGGCGACGAGGAACGATACGACGACGTGCTCGAACGACAGTACTGCACCGAACGACGGCGAAAGCTCCGAGAACACGACCAGCACGAACAGACCGAACGAAAGCGGAAGTATCGGCCACGGCGACGTCTTCTCCGGTGTTCCGCCGACGACGGTGACGACGACCAACAACGCCCAGACGACGCAGACACCGAGGAGGAAACCGACGCAGGAAACGGCAGCAGCGTCGAACCCACCGAAGAAGTAGCCGATGGCTGTCGCGAGTACGCCGCCGAAACCGACCAGTCCGTAGACTCGGCGCATGAGCCACCGTGTCACCGAATAATCATAAGTCTTCAGTGAACTACCCCCACCTACCGCGCTCGGGGTCACTCACCCCTCGCTTCTTGAGGTGGGGGCTTCCTCGTTCAACGATAAGACTTGCAGATTCACTGGGAATCCACAGCGGTCTCAATCTCCGGAGGCGTGGACTCGGCCCGTCCCATGCCTACGTTGCCGCACTGCGCAGTGCGTGCGAGGAGTTGCGTTTTCAACTCCTCTACTCTCACGCACCGTACCAGTTCTCGTCGATAGTACATCAAGCTATCGCACGTCTAAGAACAACGAAGACGGCGGGCGTATCCCCTCCCTCCTCGCGCCTTCGGCGCTCCTTGCGGAAGGGGCCTTACCCGCCTGCAATTCAGGTAAATCCGACGAGGAGCAACGTACTCGTCCGGCACGGTCCTACTGGTCGGGATAGGGAACTTCGACTAGCTCGCCGTCGTCGGGGACGAACACCTCACCGTCGAAGGCGTCGCGGGCTTCCCGGAGGTGAGCAGAGACGTTACCCGCGTAGCGTGAGGAGACGTGGGTGAGTGCGAGTCGGACTGCACCGGCCTTCCGAGCGACCTCCCCGGCCTGTTCGGCGGTCGAGTGGGCGGTCTTTCGCGCACGGTCGGCCCTGTCGCTCGCGAAGGTCGCGTCGTGAACGAGCAGGTCGGCCGCCTCGGCCACCGAGACGACCTGCTCGGAGGGTCGGGTGTCGCCGGTGTAGACGAACTTCCGACCGGGACGCGGGTCGCCGACGACCTGTTCGGGCCGAACGACCGTACCGTCCTCGAGTTCGACCGGGGTGCCCGCGTGGAGTTGCTGGAACTTCGGCCCGACCGGAACGCCGAGTTCTTCTGCTTTTTCGCGGTCGAACCGCCCTTTCCGGTCGTCTTCGACCAGCGCGTAGCCGAGGGCGTTCGTGTCGTGGTCGGGTCGGAACGCGCGGACTTCGTAGTCGTCGCGTTGGACGGCCACCTCGCCGGGCGAAACTTCCGTGATGTGAATCGGGAAGGAGGGCTGGTTGCCGACGGCGTGAACGAGCGTGTCGATGTCGTCGCCGGTTCCGCGCGGGGTGTAAATCGTGAGCGGTTCGTCGCGGTCGTTGAAATCCCACGTCTGGACGAGTCCCGGAATCCCGAGGACGTGGTCGCCATGGAGGTGGGTGACGAAGAGGTCCGAGACGGTGAACCCGGTTCCAAAGCGCATCATCTGGCGCTGGGTGCCCTCGGCGGCGTCGAACAAGAGCCGGTCGCCTTCTCGGTTGACGAGGATAGCACTCGGGTTTCGCTCCGTCGTCGGCACTGCCCCGCTGGTTCCGAGGAAGGTCACGCGCATCGACATCCCTTCGGGATTCGAACCCCGACGACTAAACAGCCTTCGAAAGCGTCGGGCCAGCGAGGGATACACTGCGGGACACGAGTCGGTGCGGACGCTCGCGGACTCCCTAGAGGGCACACCGACAGTCGTCCCCAACAGTCGTCCGACGCTATAAGCCAGCGTTTCTGCCTGCCGTCGTTTTCTGACCGTCCGGCGACAGGACTGCCCTAACCGCTCGAATCGCCAGCCTATCCCGTGAACGGTCGAAGCTGTTTATCCGGCGTCTCGTCGTCTCCTCGTTCGCAGATGAGGAGGGAGATATGACACGCATTCCGAGAACAGTTAGTGCCACAATCGTGGCAGTTCTCGTGATACTCGCTGGCGGTGTTGCAGTATCACTGGGAGCCACAGGGCAGACGAATACAGCACACGAAACGCAGGTTACGGACCTGCAGGAGGAATCTCAATCGAACGAATCCGAAGCGAACGTAACGTTCGACGACCAGCAGAGCGACGGTGAAACCGTCGTCATCTCGTCGGTGACCGTCCCTGAGGGCGGTTTCGTCGCTATCCACGACGAGTCCTTAATCGAAGGGGATGCTATCGGGAGCGTCCTCGGTAACTCCGTGTATCTCGAACCGGGAACACACGAGAACGTCACCGTGACGCTCGCGCGCCCCATCGAGGAGAACACGACGCTCATCGCGATGCCGCACGAGGACACCAACGAGAACCGAGTGTACGACTTCGTCATCGGGAACGGAACCGTCGACGGTCCGTACACCATGGACGGAGCGGCCGTCGTCAACGACGCTCGAATCCTGGTCGAAGAACCCGAAGAGCCGGCGGCAGACAGACAGCTTCCCGAGCAGCTCGTGTTCCAAATCGAATCGCTGAGCATCGCGGAGTGGTCGTTCGTCGTCGGTGACAGCACCGAACCCGACCGCACCGAGACGGTCAGCAATGTGGACCTGCGCGACGAGACAGTTCGCGTCAACCTGACGGCCCTGCTCGAGAACGAATCGACGCAGGAGATCGTCCAGCGTGGACAGGACGTCTCACAGGAAGACGCCGAGAAGGCGGCCCAGGAAGCACAACGGATGGCGGAAGACGAAGGGGTGACGGTGCCGAGCGACCTCGACACCGTTCGCGTCGTCCTCCGTGACATCACCATCTCGAACGTGACGTTCGTCGTGGAATTGCCGCCGAGCCTGAACGTTTCGACGATGCAACCCACGCCGGTTGAAGAAGAAACCACGACGGCTGAAGAAGAGACGACCACGCCGGCTGAAGAAGAAACCACGACGGCTGAAGAAGAGACGACGACACCAGCCGAGGAGACCACGACGGCAGCAGAAGAAGAAACCACGACGGCTGCAGAGGAAGAGACGACCACGACGGCAGCAGAAGAAGAAACCACGACGGCTGCAGAGGAAGAGACGACCACGACGGCTGAAGAAGAAACCACGACGGCTGCTGAAGAGGAGACCACCACGCCGGCAGAAGAGGAAACGACGACACCGGCCGAGGAGACCACGACCGCGGCTGAAGAAGAGGTCGGTCAGGTGGAGAACGTCTCCGACCTCGGACCGTCCCTCGACGTGGAGAACCTCGAAGCACCGCTCAACGCGACCATCGGCGACACGCTCGAAGTGAACGTGACGGTCACCAATCCCACCGACCAGGAGCTCACGCAACCCGTGGACTTCCGGCTGGAGGGGACGGTGGTTCAGCGCAAGAACGTCACGCTCGGTCCCGGTGAAAGCGTGGACGTGACCTACCAGGTCGACACCAGCGACCTCGACCCCGGTACCTTCACCCACGGCGTCTACACGCGCAACTTCGGCGAAATCGCGGCGATAACGCTGGAAGAAGAAGAGACGACCACGCCCGCCGAAACGACGACAGCAGCGGAGACGACCACTGTTGCAGAGGAGACGACGACCGCGGCTGAAGAGACGACGACCGTCGCCGAAGAGACGACTGTTGCAGAGGAGACGACCGCGGCTGAAGAGACGACTGTTGCAGAGGAGACGACCGCGGCTGAAGAGACGACGACTGTTGCAGAAGAGACGACCGTCGCCGAAGAGACGACTGTTGCAGAGGAGACGACCGCGGCTGAAGAGACGACTGTTGCAGAAGAGACCACGGCGGCTGCGGAGACGACCACCGCCGCGGACGACGAGACGACGACGGCTGAAGAGACCACGACCGCGTAAGTGAGTCGCTTCGGCTTTCGACAGCACCATCTTTCACGCGGCGCAACCGACCGATTCTTGTCCGACGACCGAGTAGGATGGTCCGATGGAGTCGCCGCTGTGGACCGAAACGTACGCGCCCGACCTCTCCGAACTACCCCAGCCGGAGGTACGCGACTATCTGGAGCGGGCGGTAGACGAGCCGATAAACCTCGTACTCTACGGCCCGGAGGGGAGCGGGAAGACCGCCGCCGTGCGGGCGCTTGCGCGCGAGGCACACGACGACCCGGACAACGACCTCGTGGAGATCAACGTCGCCGACTTCTTCGACCGGACGAAAAAGGAGATTCGTGACGACCCACGGTTCTCGAACTTCCTGCAGGGCGAGACGGAGTTCTCGAAGCAGTATCGCCGCGGGTCGGGCAAGTCCAAGAAGTACAAGCGCCAGTGGTCGAAACGCGAGATGATAAACCACGTGCTCAAAGAGTACGCGGGCTACGCTCCCTCCTCCGGCGAGTACAAGACTATCGTGCTCGACAACGCCGAGGCCATCCGCGAGGACTTCCAGCAGGCGCTCCGCCGGGTGATGGAACAGTACCACGAGACGACGCAGTTCGTCATCACGACGCGCCAGCCGACGAAGCTCATCCCGCCCATCAAATCGCGGTGTTTCCCCGTCTCGATGCGTGCACCCGACGAAGACGAAATCGTCGGCGTCCTCGAACCGATTCTCGACGCCGAGGGTGCGGAGTACGACGAGATGGGGTTGCGATTCGTCGCGGGCTACGCGAAAGGCGACCTCAGAAAAGCGATTCTGGGCGCACAACTCCTCTACGAACAGGAGGGTGCGGTCACCACGGACGCCTACCAGGTACTTCGGGAGTTCGGCATCCGTGGACGCGTCGAAGAGATGATAGAACAGGCAGAGCGCGGAGAGTTCACGGACGCTCGCAAGGCGCTCGACGAACTCCTCATCGACGACGGCTACAGCGGCGAGGAGGTGCTCGAAGAGATTATCGAGGCGTTCGGGCGCTCGAATCGGTACACTGGAGATTCACTCGCGGGGGCCATCTTGCTCGCAGCAGCGACCGACAGGGACCTGGCGCAGGGGACCAACGACAGACTTCACATCTCGCATCTGTTGGCCGAACTCGGTCCGGAGTAGCGAGACGAACGAGCGTCGAAGTCGGTTTCGATACGGAGGTTCCCGTCACTCGGGATACTTCGGTTCGCGCTTCTCGGCACGGTCGAGTGCCGTTTCGACGACGTCGCGTACGTCTCCGTGGAACTCGCCGCCGTGTCCGGCGTACATGTGCTCTACCGAGTCGGGCATCCTATCGAGGATTTTTCGAATGCTCTCGATGAGTGTCTCGCGAGACTGCCCGGGCATGTCGGTACGACCGAAACTCCCGTAGTCGAAGGCACCGTCGTCGTGGACGACCACGTCACCGCTGAAGATGGTCGAGTCGCTAACGAAAGCGAGGTGGTCGTCGGCGTGACCCGGCGTGTGGATGGCTTCGAACTCCTCGTCACCAATTTCGAGGGCGTCACCGTCTTCGACGGCGACGCTGCGGCGGGGATGTGGACCGTACGTGGCGAGGTCGGCGTCGAACTCGTCCAGCACAGCGTCGAGTCGCTCGACGTGGTCGCCGTGCTGGTGGGTGAGTACGACCGTATCGAGCGTCTCCGTGTGCTCACGGACCACGTCGACGACGCCCCGCATCGCTCCGGCGTCGACGAGGACGGGGTGGTCGCCGAGCGCGAGGTAGGCGTTACAGGTGAACGTCTCGGCGTCGGCAGTGACGTTGATTACTTGCACGACGAGTCGTTTCCCCCTCGCGTTCCAAAGATTTGATGGGCGGCGTGCAATTTTTGTATCCGAAGAACCTACTGTCACGTACACATGGGTTTTGGGAGCTACGACGAGTCCGAGCAAGAGAATCGAGAGTACGACGCTGACCTGGACGACGACAACGGCGTAAACACGTCGGAACACACCCACGAGGGGAGCGTCGACTTCGAGATTGGTGCGTCGAACGACGAGCTTTTGGACCGGCTCTCGGACATCAAAGAAGAAGAAGACGAGTAGCGTGAAACCCGGCATCCGGGCATTGGGGGTCGCAGAGTCGTACAATGGCTCGACCAGCACGCTCGCAGGTGTCGTCACTCGCGCGAGCAGAGTCGTCGATGGCTTCGTTTTTGGAACCTGCACCGTCGGTGGGACGGACGTAACTGAGTCGGTAATCGACCTCGCAGAGCGTCTCGACCGCGAAGACGTCCGCTACGTTCTCGTCGGTGGCATCGCGCTGGCGTGGTACAACGTCCTCGATATGCACCGCATCCACCGGGCGGTCGAACGCCCCGTCATCTCCGTCACCTTCGAGGAGAGCGACGGTCTCCAGGCCGCACTCGAAGCCGAGTTTTCGGGCGACGAACTCGCCCAGCGACGCGAACGCTACCGCAGACAGCCCTCGCGCCGAGAACTCGCCGTCAACGACCAGACGATATTCGTCAGGAGCGTCGGCGTAGACGAGCGTGAAGCGCGTGACATCGTCCGGGCGTTCACGCCAGAAGGGGGCAGACCAGAACCGCTTCGGGTCGCGCGAATGGCGGCGCGGGCCGCCGACGAGTGGCAGGCCGAGGAGATTTAATAGGTTCCACTCGTCTCCACGGGCATGGGAACGATGGAGGGACTGGACGTCATCGAGTGCGAGCGGTGTCCAGCGCTGGTCGACTGCCGAAGTCAGATCGTCAACGGCGTCGGGCGAGAGGACGCGGACGTGTTGTTCGTCGGCGAAGCACCGGGCGCACGAGAGGACGAACAGGGCGAACCGTTCGTCGGGAGAAGCGGGTCGGTGCTAGACGACGCGCTCCGCGACCACGGCCTCACTCGGGCCGACGTGCGAATTACCAACTGCGTGCGCTGTCGGCCGCCGGAGAATCGCGACCCGACGAAGGAGGAACTCGACAACTGCCGGGAGTATCTGGAACGGGAAATCGAGCAGGTGAACCCCGAGGTCGTCGTCACGCTCGGCAAAGTTCCGAGCGAACACCTCCTCGAACGCGACGTGGCAGTGACGAACGAGGCAGGTTCGATAGCACACGCCGAACTCGGCGGCGAGGTTCGCGACGTACTCGTCTGCGTCCATCCGGCGGCGACCCTCTACGACAGGAGTCAGGAGTCGACGTTCGAGAACACCATCGAGAAGGCGGCGAAGGTGGCGGGTGCGGAAGGCGGCCAATCGAGCCTCGGGGACTTCTGAGGCAAGTCGCTGGGTATTTCTCGTCTGCCAGGGATGTATTTGCATGAGTCTAACCGACGGGTCGATGGAAGAAAGGCGGGAATCGGCGCGGCGGTCGGTGTGACAGCCTACCTTCTGGGCTACCTCCTTGTCTACGTCACGCAACGAGGGTCCGTCGAGGAGCAACTGCGTGGGTTCAACTTCGTCACGGAATTGTTCGGCGGCGAGCCGATTCTGGCCTAGCAAGCGGTCGGGTGGCTCTTTTACAACGCTCACTTCGTGGACACCGAGATTCCCGGATTCGGCGGGACTCGCACGGAGAACTTCATCGCGAGCGCGGACGACGGGTCGCTCACCCACCTCTACCTGCTCCCACCGTTATTCCTCCTCGGGGCGGGGTTCGCCGTCGCGTACCTCTCTGGAATCGAGACACCGAACGCCGGTGGCGTCGTCGGCACACTCGTCGTCGTCGGGTATCTCCCGCTCGCGGTCGCCGGCGCGTTCGCGTTCGGATACGGAATCGGTGACGGGACGATTGCACCGGACGTCGTGACTGCGGTGTTGCTCGCCGGCGTCGTCTATCCCGCGGTGTTCGGCGGTCTCGGCGGGATGGGCGGGAAAGCGGTCGCCACTCGGAGCTGAGAGCGTGCCTGCGTGAGCGGGGCGACGTCGGACCTCAGTTCGCGTAGGTCGTGAGAATCTCTTTTGCGGTATCGCCCAGACGCTGCATATCGGCGCTCGTCAGGTGGAACTTCGGCTCCCAGTCGGAGCGCCCGAGGTAATCGCTGACGACGAACATCGAACCCGCGTCCACGCCGCGGTGAGCGGCCACCGCGAACACCGCCGACGCTTCCATCTCGACGGTGAGAACGCCCTCGTCGGCGTACCGTTCGATTTCCGTTTTCGTCTCCCGATAGAGCGCGTCGGTCGTCCACGAGGGGCCGACGTGGAACGGTTCGTCGCGGCGTTCTAACAGCCGTTTCGTCTCGTTTGTGAGCGATTCGCTCGCGTGGGCGTACTTTTCGGACTCGACGTAGTGATGGGACGTCCCCTCGTCGCGGATGGCCTTCTCGCAGACGATGAAATCGCCCATCTCGATGGACTCGTCGAGACAGCCGGCGAATCCAATCGAGAGGAACGCTTCGACGCCGTCCGCGATGAGTTCGTCCATCAGCATCGCGGTCGTCGGGGCGCCCATGCCGAAGTTTCCGAGGACGCCGACGCGGTGGTCGGTATCCTCGAAACTGTAGAGCCTGCCGTAGTAGTGGCCGACCTCCCGTCCGTCGTAGGTCTCGACGAAGTAGTCCATCAGTCCGCGACTGTAACAGAGGACGACCGCTTCCGGCGGTTCTTTCAGCTCTCCCTCGCTTCTGTTCTGTTTGTACTCCGCGTTCTTCTGTGGGGTGACGAGTGGTTCTGCCGCGTGTTTCCCGGGCAGGTTCGGAAACGTCATCTGTCGGAGAAGATACAGATAGCGCAGTAATGTATTTTTTGCACGGGCGATGGCTGTGCCGGCTTCGTTCGGAAGGGGATAGTACTCGTTCGGACGCCGTCAGTATCCGCGTCGTTCGATACGTCCGTCGTCGTCACGGCGAAATATCCGGACCGGGAGTCTACTGAGTGCTCTCGGAGTACTGCCGAACGTCGAACGCAGCAGAGCGCTCCGGACTCACGCCGTGAAGTAACGGTTCGAACTCGCCGACCTCCGACGGGTCTTCCAGCACTTTCTGCATCATCTCGTCTTCGACGTCGTGCAGCGGGTGTGTCGAGGCACGCCGGGCCTCGATCAGTTGCTCCATCGAGTCGGCTTCGAGATACCAGACGAAGTAATCCCCATCCTCGGCGTGTTCGACGAACAACGAGATGGTGTGAAGGCTCTCTTCCGCCCAGATGTCACGAACCCCTCGTTCGTCTGCTTCGGCTTTGCTGTTCATCTCACCGATCCACTCGCGAAGTCGTTCTGTCTTGCCGGGACGAATCTTCTGTTTCCGGATGAAAATCTCGGTCATTGGCCTACGTGTCGATTCCGGAGAACGATAGAGGTTTTGCAACGGTGGATACGCTCTCTGTCGACGAGCGATTCGGCGGTGTGGATGAGAGGACGGGGGTCCTTTCCGACAGAAAACATATACTCTATCATATCATTTAGTTTACTAATGGGACGACGAACGTACCTGACCACGGTGGGCAGTGTCCTGTCAGTCCCCCTCATCAGTGGCTCTCTCGGTGAATACCTCGGGAGCCCTTCCCGGGCGGGTTCTCGAGACGACGCGGTCGACGAGTCACAATCGACGCGGGAAGTGCACGGTCCCACCCGGGGAGAAAACGACGTCGAGGTCACGGTTCGAACGGTCGAGGACGACGAGAACGTCGAGTACATCGAGGAAAACGACACCGACGAGGTCAGCAGTGGCATCACGTCCGCCGTCGAGGGCGATGACCGGGCCGCGTTCGTCTCGGTCGAAACCGTCCTCGACCGGGAGGGAGAGGTCGTCCGCGAGTCGACTATCGAGTTCGAGGCGCTCGTCGCGGCAACGCCGGCAACTGTCGACGCGACGTACGTCATCGACGAACACGAACACCGCTGCGACGTTCCGGTGAATGCAAAGTCCAGCGTGATCCGCTACCAGTGAGGTCTCACTCTTGATATGTTCACTCGAAAGGGCCTCTCGATGACCGTCGATAGGCCACGAAATCGGCGTGGGTCACCGCTGGTCTCGGCGCACAGTTCCACCTGGCTGGCACCGCCGCCTCCGTTCGCTGGCCGTTCGGCGGCGGCCGAGAGTCGCCGAGGTGGGGATTACAGGTCGACTGCATAACCGAACTCACTTTATTGCCGGGAGCACTCACATCGCACATGAGCAGATTCGAGGAAGTAGACGACCAGTACGAACCACATTCGGTCGAAGACCGAGTGTTCGAGTACTGGGACGAGGTGGACGCCTACCAGAAGACGAAGGCGAACAGGAAGGGCGAAGAGCGCTTTTTCTTCGTGGACGGCCCGCCGTACACCTCCGGCGCGGCGCACATGGGAACGACGTGGAACAAGTCGCTGAAGGACGCCTACATCCGCTACCTTCGAATGTCCGGCTACGACGTGACCGACCGCCCCGGCTACGACATGCACGGGCTTCCCATCGAAACGAAGGTGGAAGAGCAGATGGGCTTCGAGAACAAGAAGGACATCGAGGCGTTCGGGATGGAGAACTTCATCGAGGAGTGCAAGGAGTTCGCCGAAGACCAGCTCGACGGCCTCCAGGACGATTTCAAGTCCTTCGGCGTCTGGATGGACTGGGACGACCCGTACAAGACGGTCGACCCCGAGTACATGGAAGCCGCGTGGTGGGGATTCCAACGCGCGCACGAGCGCGGCCTCGTGGAGCAGGGGATGCGCTCTATCAGCCAGTGCCCGCGCTGTGAGACCGCCATCGCCAACAACGAGGTGGAGTACGAGAACGTCGAAGACCCCTCCATCTACGTGAAGTTCCCTCTCCGCGACCGAGAGGGGAGCCTGGTCATCTGGACGACCACCCCGTGGACCGTCCCGGCGAACACCTTCGTCGCCGTCGACGGCGAGTTGGACTACGTCGGCGTCGAAGCCCGAAAAGACGGCGAGGGCGAGGTCCTCTACGTCGCCGAGGAGTGCGTCGAAGGCGTCCTGAAGGAAGGCCGTTACGAGGACTACGAGGTCGTCGAGGAGGTCACGGGCGAGGAGATGGTCGGCTGGGAGTACGACCATCCGCTGGACGAAGAAGTGCCGGAACACCCGGCAGGCGAGGGCACGCTACAGGTCTACACCGCCGACTACGTCGAAGCCGACCGGACGGGACTCGTCCACTCCGCGCCCGGTCACGGTGAGGAGGACTTCGAACGCGGGACGGAACTCGGTCTCGACATCTTCTGTCCCGTCGGCGGCGACGGCGTCTACCACGAAGAGGCCGGCAAGTACGCCGGACAGTTCGTCAAGGACGCCGACGACGACATTATGGCCGACCTCGACGCGAACGGCCACCTGCTCTCGTCCGGCACCGTGACCCACAGTTACGGCCACTGCTGGCGGTGTGACACGGGCGTCCTCCAGATAGTCACCGACCAGTGGTTCATCACGGTCACCGACATCAAAGACGAACTCCTCGACAACATCGAGGACAGCGAGTGGCATCCACAGGAGGCCCGCGACGAGCGGTTCTACAACTTCGTGGCGAACTCGCCGGACTGGAACGTCTCGCGCCAGCGCTACTGGGGTGTGCCGATCCCCATCTGGACGCCCGCGGACTGGGACGGGAGCATGGACGACGTGGTGGTCGTCGGCAGCCGTGAGGAACTCGCCGAGCAGGTAGACCAAGACGTCGACCCCGAGGAAGTCGACCTCCACCGGCCGACGGTCGACGAGTTGACCATCACGAAAGACGGCACGACCTACACCCGCGTCCCCGACGTGTTCGACGTGTGGCTCGACTCCTCCGTGGCGTCGTGGGGCACCCTCGACTACCCGAGCAACGAAGACGACTTCGAGGAACTGTGGCCCGCCGACCTCATCATGGAGGCCCACGACCAGACGCGCGGCTGGTTCTGGTCGCAACTCGGGATGGGCACCGCCGCACTCGGCGAAGTGCCGTACGACGAGGTGCTGATGCACGGCTGGGCGCTCGCGGAAGACGGGCGCAAGATGTCGAAATCCATCGGGAACATCGTCGCACCGGAGGAAGCCATCGAGCGCCACGGCGCAGACCCGATGCGCCTGTTCCTCCTCTCGCAGAACCCGCAGGGCGAGGACATGCGCTTCTCGTGGGACGAGATGCAGAACATGCAACGGAGCCTGAACATCCTCTGGAACGTGTTCCGGTTCCCGCTGCCGTACATGCGTCTCGACGAGTTCGACCCGGACGCCGTGGACGTGAAAGACGCCGACCTCGAATTGGTCGACGAGTGGCTGCTCTCGCGGCTCCAGACCGTGACCACGGAGATGACCGACCAGTGGGAGGACTACCGCCAGGACCGGGCGCTCCGTGTGCTCCTCGACTTCGTGGTCGAGGACGTCTCCCGGTTCTACATCCAGGTCGTCCGCGAGCGAATGTGGGAAGAAGAGGACAGCACGAGCAAGCAGGCCGCCTACGCGACGTTCTACCACGTCCTACAGCAGGTGGTCACCCTGCTCGCCCCCTACGCCCCGTTCGTCAGCGAGGAGATCTACCAGAATCTCACGGGCGAGGACGGGGCGGACAGCGTTCACATGCTCGATTGGCCCGAACCTGACGAGTTCTGGCTCGACGAGGAGATGGAAACCGACGTGTCGGTGCTCCGCGCCGTCGAAGAAGCGGGTGCGAACGCCCGCCAGCAGGCGGAACGGAAACTCCGCTGGCCCGTCTCTCGAATCGTGGTGGACGCGGACGACGAACGCGTGGTTCGGGCCGTCGAGAATCACAGCGATCTGCTGGCCGACCGGCTGAACGCCCGCGAGGTGGAACTGGTCTCCCCGGACGAGCAGTGGGGCGAACTCGCCTACAGCGCCGAGGCGGACATGAGCGTGCTCGGCCCGACGTTCGGCGACGACGCCGGACGGGTGATGAACGCGCTCAACGAAGCGCGCGTCACCGAACCCACGCTGGCCGCGCTCGAAGGAGCGGTCGAAGATGCCCTCGGCGAGACAGTCGAGTTGGACGACGAGATGGTCGAGTTCGTCACGCAGACGCCCGACGACGTGACCGGCACGACGTTCGACGTGAACGGCGACGACCTCGGCGTCGTCTACGTCGATACGGCGCTCACGGAGGACATCGAGAGCGAGGGCTACGCCCGCGAGGTCATCCGTCGCGTCCAAGAGATGCGCAAGGAGTTGGACCTCGACATCGAGGAAAGCATCCACCTCGAACTCGCCGTCCACGACGACCGCGTGGCCGAACTCGTGGAGCGGCACATGGACCTCGTAACAGAGGAGGTTCGCGCGGAGAGCGTCGGGTCGGTCGAAGACGGCCACCGCAAGGAGTGGGACGTCGAAGGCGTCGAGATGACCATCGCCATCGCGCCGTTGGCCGGGGCCGAAGCGTAATCGAAGCGCCGCCCGTTCTCACTCTGTCGCGTCCGAATCGCCATCGTCCGGGATTCGATGCGAGAGAATCGCCTTCAGAACGACGACGAGACTGTTCTTTTCCCCGGTTCCCCAGATTGCAGTCTCGGCGTCCGACGAGTCGACCTTCACGCTGACCAGCGTCGTCTCACCATCGACCATCAGCAGTCGGGAGACCGCCGTTTCGGACCACTTCCACGGCGAATGGAAGACGGTCGCGTCGAGCGCGTCGGCGTCGACTCGTTCCCGAAGGTTCGTCGATACGCCACCGAGATGGAGGTCGACTCCAGCATCGTTCAGTTCGATCAGTTTCTCGACTATGTCGTCGGTGAGTCGTTCGTCGGTACAGATACAGACGACTTCTGCCGTCGCTTCGTCCAGAAACTCCCGGATGCGGTCTTCGACCGATTCCCGACCCGTGACCGTCCAGACACCGGGTTGTTCGTGGCTACCGCGTTCGACGGTTTCGAGTTCGGAGAGCAGGTCGGACAGATGCTCGATGTTCCCCTCGTACCGACGCTGGAACTTTCGCACGCTCGTATCGCGCGAGACGGCCCAGAACTTCTGCGGAGACCCGTACTGAACGTCCACCAACCCCCGGTCGTGTAGCTGCTCGACCGCGTCGTACACCCGCGTTCGAGGAACGTCGGAGACGTCGCTGACGTCTTTCGCCGTCCCCTCCCCCAACTGCAAGAGCGCGACGAACGTCCGGGCCTCGTACTCGGTCAATCCGAGTTCGGAGAGGAGTTCGACCGTTTCAGTTTCGTATCCAGCATCGGTCATTCCCTCCAGAGTAAGGCAGACGGGGATATGCCACTGACGGCTCGTTACACTCGATAACGATGGTAACGAACGACGAAAATGCCTTACTCGGGTCGTTCGATGACGAACGACCCGTCCGCATCGACCGTGACGGCGAACCCGTCGTAATCGAAGTTCACTCGGCCGGAACTTCGGGGACTTCCGTCGTGCCGAGGGCGGAACAGCGCGTCGAGCGAATCCGGATTCACGACGTCGTACAGCGACGGTGCGCTGGCGTCTGTGAGTTCTTCGAGAGCTTTTGCGACGCCCGTACTCGGGGTGAGTGTGCTTTCGTCATCCCACTCACCTCGATAGACGATCTCTCCGTCGTACTCGTTTGTATCTTCTATCATGGCACTAATGCGGCGGTGTCTCCCACCTGTGTATTCTGTGTACCATACTGCCCCCATTGGTATGAACGTTTTGTGATTTTCCTGGTGAACGGCGTTCGATTGAGCCCGCGAGTGAACGATTCAAAAGAGTGAATCCGCGATGGCGGGGGCGACCGACACCTGACTCACTGCTCGCTCGATTGTGTCCGTCCCGTACACTGCTTCGACGCCGGCCCGGGCGAGTTTCGTTCGGGCGTTTTGCGCGAGCATGGGATGAACGCAGGTGACGAACACGCGACCCACGTCGCGGTCCTGAAGGAGGGAGACGGCTTCGCTCATGGTCGAACCGGTGGCGATGATGTCGTCGGTCACGACCACGTCTCTGCCGGTGACGTCGGTGTCGCTGGGCGTGATCTCGACTTCAGTCCCGGAGAGGCGTCGCTTCTCGAAGTAGTCGGTCGTACCGCTGCCGTACGAATCCCGCACCGTCTCGGCGATGTCGAGCGCACCGTCGTCCGGCGAGAGGAAGACGGGGTCGGTGAGGTCGGCGGGAAGCGGGGTGGCGAGACAGCCCGCGGCGTCCACGGGGCTGGCGGGCACGTCGAAGAACTCACAGACGGCGTCCTCGTGGGGATTGACGGTGAGTACGCGGTCCGTGGTCGTGCTGATGGCGCGAGCGACTGCCCGGACGGAGATGGGCTGGCCGCGTTCGAACGCTTTGTCCTGACGGGCGTAGCCCATGTACGGGACGACGGTAACGACTTCTCGGGCACCCCACTCGCGGACGGCATCTTGAAGCTGGAGCAGTTCGAGATGCGTGTCGCTGGAGACGGTCGACGCGACGACGATGGCACGGTCACCTTCGAATCCGGGCGCACTCGCGAGCAGTTCGCCGTCCGGGAACGACCGGTACTCTACGGGCGCGAGTGGTTCGTCGAGTTCGTCGGCGAGTGTGGCCGCCAGCGACTGCGAGGCAGACCCACTGAGTATCATACGAAAGAACTGGATATCCCGGGTTAAACTCGTTTTCACTCGGTGCGCCCGGACCTCATGGCCCGAGGACGGTTCCGACGTGACGTCGTGTACGACGGCTCGACGCAGATTCGTCTTCGTCCTGTTTCGTTCGTGTATTTTCTATACTTCCCATCGTATATGTAATATAAATATCTATGGAACAAAAGTGTATTGGTTGACCAGAAGCCGAGGCAGTAATCATTTAGGAAACTTACAAAATATTATTTTGCCCGGTACTATTATATTTGTATTGATGAAAATAAAAATGTCCGACAAGCCGTACCGCGGTCTCTACGAACTTCGCCTCGGTGAGACGGACAACACGGCGCGATATCGGGAAACGGAAAGACTACTAGTAGACGTTCCGCCTCGACGACGAGTTCTCGCCGGTCGAACGAGGAATCTTGAACCTCCTCGCCGACGGTCGGGGGACACCCGCCTATCTCGCGCGGGAACTCGGCGTGACACAGGAGTGGGTGAAGACCCGACTGCGTGACCTCGTCCGTCTCGGTCTCGTTCGGAAGGTACACCGAGGATTGTACGAACTCGGCGTGAATCAGTGAACCGCGAGTGCCGTCACGCCGCTCAGGCCGAGATGGCGACGTCGCCAGCCGTCCCCGACCGTCGCCAGAAACGTCCCGTCCTCGGTCGCTGCGTACACCCCGTCACCGAACGCCACGTCAGCAATCGGTTCGGTGACCGGAAGCGAGACCGCTCGCCACTCGTCGTTGTGTCGACGGAACAGGGCGTCGTCGGTCGCCGCGTAGGCGGTCTCTTTCGTCGCGCTCACGACGCGGAAATCGCCGTCTACGGCGTCCATCCAGCCGTTGCCCAGCCAGTAGAGACCGTCACTCGTCGCGGCGAGTGGAACGCCATCGGTCGCGACATCGTGGACGTCGTCCAGTCCGACGTGCCGGACACCGTCGTCTGCGACCTGATAGACCCCCGCAGCGGTCGCCACCAGATTCCCGTCGATAGCCCGCACGTCGGCGAGCGACGCCAGTTCGTGCCACTGACCGTCGTAGCGTGCGAGTCGACCCTCGTCGTCCGCTGCGAGCAGGTCGTCGCCAT
Organism: Haladaptatus ordinarius; assembly: GCF_054177595.1. Taxonomy (NCBI): domain Archaea; kingdom Methanobacteriati; phylum Methanobacteriota; class Halobacteria; order Halobacteriales; family Haladaptataceae; genus Haladaptatus; species Haladaptatus ordinarius. The sequence continues at coordinate 102,684 of NZ_JBPEHH010000003.1, forward strand.
CGAACCCGACGGCAACTGCGGAACCGAAGTTGAGCGGGGAGAACTCGGCGTCGAGTACGTCTTCGTCGGTCGCGACCGCGAGCGTGCCGACCCCTCCGGCCACGTCGCGGGCGACACAGCGATGGGCTATCGAGAACTCACCGACGATGTCCGCGGAGACTTCGACGCGAGCGACACCGAGTTCGGTGGCGACGGAGACGGTAGTCGTTCCCACCTGATCGCCGTAGACGCGCTTTTCCTCGATACTGCTCATACACGATGGAGCGACACGAACCAGGGAAAGCGTTCGGGTTTTCGATTATCTTGTGGTAGCGAGAAAACCCCGTGCTTTAGCGCGGGGTTGAATCGCGTTCGTTTAGCTGGGCATTTGCACGTGTGTCGCCCGGCTGTCTGTCCTACTTAAGCGGTCCGTCGGTGTCCAAGGCCTTCGCGCCTTGAATAACCAACCCACGCCACGTAAGACCGTGTGCGTCTTTCACTTCGCTTAGCTGTTCGTATTCTTCGTCGCTTACTTCGACGTTGAGGTTTGGCATCTCTATTCTTGATTAGTGATTAGATAGTCTTAACTATTACTAACTCGTACTGTGAAGTGTGACCGCAACCGCCACGAAAACGCTCCAAGCCACGCTCGCGCCACCAACGGCGCACAAAGAGCATCGGCTTCAGCGTACCGTGGCGACGTACCGCCGCGCTCTTGACGACGCTTTCGAGAGTGGCGCGGACACGCAAACGGCGGTCAACGATATCGTCACGCCGTACAATCTGACGGGGCATGCGAAAAACGCCCTCAAAAGTTACGTCCCAAAACTTCGGAAGACGTACAACGCGAAGGAGATAGAAGACGACCATCCTGTTCGATTCACGAACCAAGGATGGAATATCGACCAGTCCGACGACAGAACGCACGAGTTCTGTTGGCGCGTTCCTCAGGCAGGCCGTGGCAACGCTTTCTGGATTCCGCTCCGTATTAACCCCGCTCAGCGGGAGCTGTGGACGGACTTGTTCAACGACGATGTGACGGTCGGCGAGTTTCGACTCCAAGAACACCGGAAGAACTGGGTCTTGCATGTCACCGTCGAATACGAAGTTGCGGAACCAGACGTACCGGACGACCCAACTCCGATTGGTTTCGATATCGGTGAATCCAAACT